>NZ_JAODZG010000040.1:0-29167 GCF_029835135.1 Stenotrophomonas sp. GD04145
CGCAGACCGGGCGTGGCCCGGCACTACATCAGTCACGCACCGTGTGCGGCCAGCTGGCCCAGGCGCTGGACCGCGACCGAGACGGTCGGGTAGTCCAGGGTCTTCTGCTCGGCCAGTTCCGCCAGCATTGCCAGGGTGAAGCGCAGGCTGTTGTCATCGCGGCCCATCCATGCAGCCACCTTGGCCTCGGCACTGCCGCCCTTGGTGGCGAGCACCTGACCGGCCAGGTTGCGATGGTTGGCGGCCAGCTCGTCGCGCAGCACGCCGCGTGCCACCGCATGCCAACGGCCGTTGACTTCCAGTGCATCGACCTGCTCGAACAGCCACGGCAGCTGCAGGGCATCGCCCAGGCGGAAGTGCACCTTGGACACGTCCACCGGCTTCAGCTTGCGGGTACGGGCCAGTTCGATGATGTCGAACGCCGGTTCCAGGAAGTGCAGCTCGGACAGCTGCTGTGCCAGCGCGGACGGCAGGCCCTTCTCCTTCCACTCGGCCACCAGCGCCTCGTAGGTCGGACGCTGCGAGTCCGGCAGCACACCCGACGCGACACGGATGTCGTTGAACGGGCCCTGATAGCGGTTGACCGCTTCAGTGATGCCCGGCATCGCACCCGGACGCGACAGCAGCCAGCGCACGAACGAACGCTGCAGCTTCCAGATCACCTCCAGCGCGTCGATCTGCACCGACTCCGGCACCTTGCCGTCGAGGGCGTCGATCTGCGCCCACAGCGCGCGCGCATCCAGCGTCTCGCGGCTGATGGTGTAGGCCTTGGCGACCTCGGCGATGGAACGGCCGGTGTCTTCCTGCATGCGCATCAGGAACGTTGCGCCCATGCGGTTGATGGTCTGGTTGGTCACCGCCGTGGCGATGATCTCGCGCTTCAGGCGGTGACGCTCCATCGCATCGGCGTACTTCTTCTGCAGCGGCGTGGGGAAGTAGCGCAGCAGCTCCTTGGAGAGGTACGGATCTTCCGGAATATCCGACTCCAGCAGCTGGTTGAACGCCACCAGCTTGGAGTAGGACAGCAGCACCGACAGTTCCGGACGGGTCAGGCCCTGGCCGCGCGCCTTGCGCTGGGACAGCTCGGCATCGGACGGCAGGAACTCGATCTGCCGATCCAGCAGCCCCTGCTGTTCCAGGGTGCGGATGAAGTGCTGCTTGGAACCCAGGCGCTTGACCGCCATCCGCTCCATGAGGCTCAGCGCCTGGTTCTGGCGATAGTTGTCGTTGAGCACCAGGTCGGCGACTTCATCGGTCATCGAGGCCAGCAGCTTGTTGCGCTGGTCGACCGTCAGCTTCTTCGCCCGCACCACATCATTGAGCAGGATCTTGATGTTGACTTCATGGTCCGACGTATCCACGCCGGCCGAGTTGTCGATGAAGTCCGTGTTGAGCAGCACGCCGGCCTGCGCGGCCTCGATACGGCCCAGCTGGGTCATGCCGAGGTTGCCGCCCTCGCCCACCACCTTGCAGCGCAGCTCGCCACCGTTCACGCGCAGTGCGTTGTTGGCACGGTCGCCGACATCGCTGTGCTGCTCGCTGGCGGCCTTCACGTAGGTGCCGATGCCGCCGTTCCACAGCAGGTCCACCGGTGCCTTCAGGATCGCGCTCATCAGGTCGTTCGGCGACAGCGCCTTGACGTTCTCGTCCAGGCCCAGCGCTTCACGCACCTGGGGGGTGATCTCGATCGACTTCAGGCTGCGCGGGTACACGCCGCCGCCCTTGCTGATCAGCTTGGCGTCGTAGTCCGCCCAGCTCGAACGCGGCACGGTGAACATGCGCTCGCGCTCGACGAACGAGGTCGCCGCGTCCGGGTTCGGGTCAAGGAAGATATGGCGGTGGTCGAATGCCGCGACGAGACGGATGTGGCGCGACAGCAGCATGCCGTTGCCGAACACATCGCCGGACATGTCGCCGACGCCGACCGCGGTGAAGTCCTGGCTCTGGCTGTCACGGCCAAGCGCACGGAAGTGGCGCTTGACCGACTCCCATGCACCGCGCGCGGTGATGCCCATGCCCTTGTGGTCGTACCCCACCGAACCACCGGAGGCGAACGCATCGCCCATCCAGAAGCCGTGCGCGATGGCCAGGCCGTTGGCGATATCGGAGAAGGTCGCCGTGCCCTTGTCGGCGGCCACCACCAGGTACGGATCGTCCATGTCGTGCCGCACGACATCCACCGGCGGCACGATCTTGTTGTTGACGATATTGTCGGTGATGTCCAGCAGGCCCTGGATGAACAGCTTGTAGCAGGCCACGCCGTTGGCGAAGATCGCGTCGCGGTCGCCGTTCACCGGCGGGGTCTTGGCGAAGAAGCCGCCCTTCGCACCGACCGGCACGATGACGGTGTTCTTGACCATCTGCGCCTTGACCAGACCCAGCACTTCGGTACGGAAGTCTTCGCGACGGTCCGACCAGCGCAGGCCGCCACGGGCCACCGCGCCGAAGCGCAGGTGGGTACCTTCCACGCGCGGACCGTAGACGAAGATCTCGCGGTACGGACGCGGCTTCGGCAGGTCCGGCACCAGCGCCGAGTCGAACTTGAAGCTGATCACATGGCCGTGCTGGCCATTGGCGTCGGTCTGGTAGTAGCTGGTACGCAGGGTGGCATCGATCACGCCCATGAACGAACGCAGGATGCGGTCTTCGTCCAGGCTCGACACGCGGTCCATCAGCTTCAGCAACGCATCGCGCGCGGCCTGCATCTGCGCGTCGCGGTCACCCTTGCGGGCATCGACCACGGTCTTGAGCACCTTCAGGGTGGCCTCGTCGCCGGCGGCCAGCACATCGAAGTGAGCCTTCAGCTGGGCCTGGCCGGCCGCGATGTCGTCCTTGCTCTCGTGGCCGGTGGCCGGATCGAAGCGCGCTTCGAACAGTTCGACCAGCAGGCGCGCCAGCAGCGGATAGCGGGCGAACGTGCCTTCCACGTACGCCTGCGAGAACGGCACGCCGGTCTGCAGCAGATACTTGCAGTAGCCGCGCAGCATGGCGACCTGGCGCCAGTGCAGGCCGGCGGCCAGCACCAGGCGGTTGAAGCCATCGTTCTCGGCATCACCGTGCCAGACGCGGGCAAAGGTTTCGCCGAATGCTTCGTCGACGCTGGCGGCATCGATCGCACCGGCCGTCGATTCGACCTCGAAGTCCTGCACGTATACCGGAGCGTTGTCGACCGACAGGCGGTACGGGCGCTCGGCGATCACGCGCAGGCCCATGTTCTCCATCATCGGCAGCGCGTCGGACAGCGGAATGTCGTCCAGCTGGCGGTACAGCTTCAGGCGCAGGCCATCGCCGCTTTCGCGCGGCACCGCCTGCAGGCTCAGGCGCAGATCGTCCGGACCGGTCAGCGCGTCGAGCTGGCTGACGTCGTTGGCGGCAACTGCGGTGCTGTTGTCTTCGATGTAGCCGGCCGGCAGTGCCTTGCCGATGCGGGCCGCGATGCGCAGGCCTTCGCTTTCGCCATGACGGGCCACCAGCGCTTCGCGCAGGTCGTCCTGCCAGTTGCGCAGCACCTGGGCGAGCTTGCGCTCCAGTTCGGCGGTATCCACGTCAAGCATCTCGCCGGGCTTCGGGCGCACGATCAGATGCACCTGCGCCAGCGGCGATTCACCCAGCACCACCGAGCTGTCGACGTACTCGCCATGCAGCGCTTCCTTCAGCATCGCCTCGATGCGCAGGCGCACGTCGGTGTTGAAGCGCTCGCGCGGCAGGTAGACCAGCGCGGAGATGAATCGGCTGTACTTGTCACGGCGCAGGAACAGGCGGCTGCGCACGCGCTCCTGCAGGCCCAGCACGCCCATCGCGGTGCGGAACAGTTCGTCCTCGCTGGACTGGAACAGTTCTTCGCGCGGCAGGGTTTCCAGGATGTGGCGCAGTGCCTTGCCGCTGTGGCTGGACGCGGCCAGGCCGGACTGCTTCATCACGTATTCGTGGCGCTGGCGCACCAGCGGGATTTCCCACGGGCGGCGGTTGTAGGCACTGGAAGTGAACAGGCCGAGGAAGCGCTGCTCGCCGATGATCCTGCCCTTGGCGTCGAATTCCAGCACGCCGATGTAGTCCATGTAGCCGGCGCGGTGCACGCGGGAGCGCGCATTGGTCTTGGTCAGGATCAGCGCGTCCTTCAACCCCGACGTGGCGTTGAGGCCCTGGGCGGCGAGCGTCTTGACCGGGCGTGCGGCGGACTTGTCCTTGCCGCGCATCAGGCCCAGGCCGGTCTCGTTCAGCGGCGCCAGCACGTCTTCCTTGCCCTGCTTCTCGACGCGGTACTCGCGGTAGCCGAAGAAGGTGAAGTGGTTGTCGGCGGCCCAGCGCAGGAACTCCTGCGCTTCCCTGCGCGAGGCATCGTCGACCGGCAGCGCACGGCTGCCCAGATCGTCGGCCAGTGCCAGTGCCTTGTCCTTCATCGGCTGCCAATCGCGCACGATCGCCCGCACTTCGTCCAGCGCCTTGCCGATGGCCTGCTCGATGGCGGCCATGGCATCGGCCGGCTGGCGGTCGATCTCCAGCAGCATCACCGATTCGGCCTCGCCCTCGCCGACCTTGACCAGCTTGCCGGCCTTGTCGCGGGTGAAGCGCAGCACCGGGTGGCCGAGCACGTGCACGCCCACGCCCTGTTCGGCCAGTGACATGGTCACGGTGTCGACCAGGAACGGCATGTCGTCGTTGATGATCTGCAGCACGGTGTGCGGCGATTCCCAACCGTTCGCCTTCACCGTCGGATTGAACACGCGCACGTTGGCCTTGCCGGCCTTGCGGGCACGGGCGAACTCCAGCGTCTCGGCCGCGAGCGCGGCCCACTCTTCAGCGCTGTGGTGCGGGAACTCGTCCGCCTCCATGCGCTTGTAGAAGTCAGCGGCAAACGCCACTGCTTCGGCCTGGGCGGCCGCCGGGTAACGCTTGCGCAAGGCCGTGTATACCGGCTCCAGGGAGAAACCAGCGGTCACTGCGACCTCCGACTCAGCTGGTTTGGTCTTGTTTTTCACGGTCTTGGCTGCGGTTTTTTGCGGTTTCATGGCAGAGCGATGCGCTTGCTCAGTTGGGAAAATGAAATTGTAGCCCTCCCGCGCGAAAAGGCCTTGCTGCAGGACGGAATAAGCAGATTCGGGTTTGCTGCGGTTTAGACGCCTATTCAGTTCGCCCAGGTACGGAGCGAGCGGGGGGCGGCCGCCTTGCCGACAGGATCGGCAAAGCGTGTTACCGGAAGACACACGCGGGAACGTCGTTTCGATTCCACAATCCTGAACTGGACGGTATAGTCCACCGCGTGAACCCGGCCTACTTCCCCGTTGCCCTCGATGCGCGCGATGAGCGCGTGTTCGATGCCGTGCGCGAACTGCTGGCCCGGCAGGGCATGCAGATGAGCATGGATGCGGTGGCCCAGCAGGCCGGCTGCTCCAAGCAGACCCTGTACTCGCGCTATGGCAGCAAGCAGGAACTGCTGCGGCGGGTGATGCAGCGGCATGTGGGACACGCGACAGGAGCAATGCTGCGTGCACTCCGCAGTGACGACCTGCGTGCCAGCCTGTTGCAGTTCGCCATCGACTTCCTGGAGCATTTCAACCAACCGCATGTCGGCCAGGCCTGCCGGCTGATCGCTGCAGATGCCGCCCAGTTCCCCGAAGAGGCCCGGGCGCTGTACCGGCATGGTGCTGGCGCGCTGACACTTCATCTTTCTGAATGGATTGAAACCGTTTGCAGGCGTGGCCTGCTCCGGCATGACGACCCGCACTTCATGGCCGAACTGCTGCTGAGCATGATCGCCGGTCAGGATTTCGACAAACAGCGCTTCCATACCCCCCATCGTGATGACGCGCTCCTGCGTCGGCGCTGGGCAGAGTTCTCCGTCGACAGCTTCCTGCGCGCGTTTGCGCCGCAACCGTCGCCGGCCCCGTCTACAAACCAACCCCGGAGTTCCTCCTGATGACCGCCCCACTCCGCACCCTTGCCTTGACGTGCGCCGTTGCTGTCGCGCTGGCTGCCTGCAAGAAACCGGAACAGCAGACACCCCCGCCGCCGGAGGTGGGCGTGATCGATGCGAAGCCGCAGACCCTGCCGCTGCAGCGCGAGCTGGTCGGCCGCCTGTCGCCGTTCCGCAGTGCCGATGTCCGCGCACGCGTGCCGGGCGTGCTGCTCAAGCGCGTCTACCAGGAAGGCTCCCAGGTCAAGCAGGGGCAGACCCTGTTCCTGATCGACCCGGCACCGCTGCGCGCCTCGCTGAACGCGTCCGAGGCCCAGCTGGCGTCGGCGCGCGCCACCTACGCCAACGCCAAGGTGGCGGCCGATCGTGCCCGCTCGCTGGCACCGCAGCAGTTCGTCTCCAAGTCCGACCTGGACAACGCCGAATCGGCCGAGCGCACTGCGTTGGCCGCGGTCAAGCAGGCCGAAGCGGCGGTGACCTCCTCGCGGATCAACCTGGGCTACGCCGAAGTGACCGCGCCGATCAGCGGCGTGGCCAACAAGCAGCAGGTGACCGAGGGCGCACTGGTCGGCCAGGGCGACGTGACCCTGCTGACCACCGTCGACCAGCTCGATCCGCTGTACGTCAACTTCTCGCTCAGCGTGGACGAGCTGACCCAGCTGCGCGCGCAGCAGGCCAAGGGCGCCCTGGCCCTGGCCGGCGACGGCAAGGCCACCGTCAACGTGAAGCTGGCCGATGGCAGCACCTACAGCGAGCCGGGAACCCTCGACTTCTCCTCGACTACGGTCGACCCGGCCACCGGCGCGGTGTCGCTGCGTGCGCTGCTGCCCAATCCGCAGCAGATCCTGCTGCCGGGAGCCTTCGTCAGCTTCCAGGCCAACCTCGGCGAGCGCAACAATGCCTACCTGGTGCCGCAGCAGGCGCTGCTGCGCGACACCACGGGCGGCTACGTGATGGTGGTCGGTGCCGATGGCAAGGTCGCGCGCAAGAACGTCAAGACCGAAGGCGCACAGGGCGGCAACTGGCTGGTCAGCGATGGCCTGGCCGCCGGCGACAAGGTGATCGTGGCCGGCGTGCAGAAGGTCAAGGAAGGCAGCCCGGCCGTCGCCAAGCCCTGGACCCCGGGTCAGGACGCCGCCGGCAAGCCCGCGGCCGGCGGTGCCGGCCCGGCCGCACCCGCCGCTGCCGCCGACAAGGCTCCGGCCCAGACCGACGCAGCCGACAAGGCCGCGCCGGCCGCCACCGACTCGAACAAGCAGTAACGGGAACCTTCCGTCATGCCTAAATTTTTCATCGAACATCCAGTCTTCGCCTGGGTGGTAGCGATCCTGATCTCGCTCAGCGGCGTGATCGCGATCCTCAACCTGGGCGTGGAGTCCTATCCCAACATCGCCCCGCCACAGGTGACCGTCTCGGCCACCTATCCGGGCGCCAGCGCGGACACCACCGAAAAATCGGTCACCCAGGTGATCGAGCAGCAGCTGACCGGTATCGATCACCTGCTGTACTTCAGCTCTTCGTCCTCGTCCAATGGCCGCGCGCAGATCACCCTCACCTTCGAGACCGGTACCGATCCGGACATCGCCCAGGTGCAGGTGCAGAACAAGGTGTCGCTGGCGACGCCACGACTGCCGTCGGAGGTGACCCAGCAGGGCGTGGTGGTGGCCAAGGCCAATGCCGGCTTCCTGATGGTCGTGGCCCTGCAGTCGGATACGGCGGCGATCAACCGTGACGCGCTGAACGACATCGTCGGTTCGCGCGTGCTCGACCAGGTCTCGCGCATTCCCGGCGTCGGCAGCACCCAGCAGTTCGGTTCCGAGTACGCCATGAACATCTGGCTGAACCCGGAGAAGATGCAGGGTTATGGTCTCTCGGCCAGCCAGGTCCTGGCTGCCGTGCGTGCGCAGAACGTGCAGTTCGCCGCCGGTGCACTGGGCTCGGACCCGTCGCCGGAAGGCCAGCACTTCACCGCCACCGTGTCGGCTGAAGGACGTTTCAGCTCGCCGCAGGAGTTCGAGAACATCATCCTGCGCGCCAACGCCGATGGCTCGCGCGTGCTGCTCAAGGACATCGCCCGCGTCGCCTTCGGTGCCAACAACTACGGCTTCGACACCCAGTACAACGGCAAGCCGACCGGTGCCTTCGCCATCCAGCTGCTGCCGGGCGCCAACGCCCTGAACGTGGCCGATGCGGTGCGCGCCAAGATGGACGAACTGCAGCCCAGCTTCCCGGCCGGCGTGACCTGGTTCTCGCCGTACGACAGCACGACCTTCGTCAAGATCTCGATCCAGGAAGTGGTCAAGACCCTGTTCGAAGCGGTGCTGCTGGTGTTCCTGGTGATGCTGATCTTCCTGCAGAACTTCCGCGCCACCCTGATCCCGACCCTGGTCATCCCGGTCGCCCTGCTGGGTACCTTCCTGGGCATGTGGATGATCGGATTCACGATCAACCAGCTGACCCTGTTCGCGATGGTGCTGGCGATCGGCATCGTGGTCGACGACGCCATCGTGGTGATCGAGAACGTCGAACGCATCATGAGCGAGGAAGGCCTGGCGCCGAAGCCGGCCACGCAGAAGGCGATGACCCAGATCACCGGCGCGGTGGTGGCGATCACCGTCGTGCTGGCAGCGGTGTTCATCCCGTCCGCACTGCAGGGCGGTGCCGCCGGCGAAATCTACAAGCAGTTCGCGCTGACCATCGCCATCTCGATGGCGTTCTCGGCCTTCCTCGCGCTGGGCTTCACCCCGGCGCTGTGCGCGACCTTCCTGAAGCCGACGCACAACGACAACCCGAACATCGTCTACCGCACCTTCAACAAGTACTACGACAAGATCAGCCACACCTACGTGGGCCACATCACCTCGGCGGTGCGCCATGCCCCGCGCTGGATGATCCTGTTCGTGGTACTGACCGCGCTGTGCGGCTTCCTGTTCACGCGTATGCCGGGCAGCTTCCTGCCGGAAGAAGACCAGGGCTATGCGCTGGCGATCGTGCAGCTGCCCCCGGGCTCGACCAAGGGCCAGACCAACGAGGTGTTCGCGCAGATGCGCGGCATTCTGGAAAAGCAGGATGGCTTTGAAGGCATGCTGCAGGTGGCCGGCTTCAGCTTCGTCGGTTCCGGCGAGAACGTGGGCATGGGCTTCATCCGCCTGAAGCCGTGGGAAGAACGCGAGTTCACCGCGCCGGAGTTCATCCAGAACATGAACGGCGCGTTCTACGGCATCAAGGAAGCGCAGATCTTCGTGGTCAACCTGCCGACAGTGCAGGGCCTGGGCCAGTTCGGTGGCTTCGACATGTGGCTGCAGGACCGCAGTGGTGCCGGCTACGAGCAGCTGACGCAGGCCCGCAACATCCTGCTTGGCCAGGCGGCGCAGAAGCCTGAAGCACTGGTTGGCGTGCGTCCGAACGGCCTGGAGAACGCTCCGCAGCTGCAGCTGCACGTGGATCGCGTGCAGGCGCAGTCGATGGGCATGTCGGTGTCGGACGTGTACAGCACCATCCAGCTGATGCTGGCGCCGGTGTACGTCAACGACTTCTTCTACGAAGGCCGCATCAAGCGCGTGACCATGCAGGCCGATG
The DNA here is from genome assembly GCF_029835135.1 of Stenotrophomonas sp. GD04145. NCBI lineage: Bacteria > Pseudomonadati > Pseudomonadota > Gammaproteobacteria > Lysobacterales > Lysobacteraceae > Stenotrophomonas > Stenotrophomonas sp. GD04145. The sequence goes on from NZ_JAODZG010000040.1 coordinate 9,494, forward strand.
GCCCGTACCGCACCGGCCAGGAGTCGCTGAAGAGCTTCTACAGCCCCTCCAGCCTGACCACCAACGCCGACGGCACCAACGCGATGATCCCGCTGAGCACCGTGGTCAAGTCCGAATGGGTGTCCGCATCGCCGTCACTGAGCCGCTACAACGGCTATTCGGCGATCAACATCGTCGGCTCGCAGGCGCCGGGCACCAGCTCGGGTGAGGCGATGCAGACCATGGAGAGCATCGTCAACAACGACCTGCCGGCCGGCTTCGGCTACGACTGGTCGGGCATGTCCTACCAGGAAATCCTGGCCGGCAACGCAGCGACGCTGCTGCTGGTGCTGTCCATCGTGGTGGTGTTCCTGTGCCTGGCGGCGCTGTATGAAAGCTGGTCGATCCCGGTAGCGGTGCTGCTGGTGGTGCCACTGGGCGTGCTCGGTGCCATCGGCCTGTCGATGATGCGTGGCCTGCCGAACGACCTGTTCTTCAAGATCGGCCTCATCACCGTTATCGGCTTGGCGGCGAAGAATGCGATCCTGATCGTGGAGTTCGCGGTGGAGCAGCGTGCGGCGGGCAAGAACCTGCGCGATGCCACCATCGAGGCGGCACGCCTGCGCTTCCGCCCGATCCTGATGACGTCCTTCGCGTTCATCATGGGCGTGATCCCGATGGCGATCTCCAGCGGCGCCGGCGCCAACTCCCGTCACGCCATCGGTACCGGCGTGATCGGCGGCATGCTGTTCGCCACCCTGCTCGGCCTGCTGATGATCCCGGTCTTCTTCGTGGTCGTGCGGCGCATGCTCGGCGACAAGCTGGACGAGCCGTCGAAGGAATTCCTCAGCCGCCAGCGTGAGGGCGAAGCAGCGCATCGTCCGGATCGCTGATCCACCCTGCGCTGCAACGAAAAGGCCCCGGAGCGATCCGGGGCCTTTTTTGTTTATCGCGGGGGGATGCCAGAGCAGATCAGCGCAGCAGCGCGACCGCCACGCACACCGCCAGCAGAACCAGCGCGGCCCATTGCATGGGTACGAAGAAGAAGTGGTGGGGCGCAGCTTCCCCTTTCTGCCGGGGAGTACGGTTGAGCCACAAGCCCAGCAGCACGTTCACGGTTGCACCAATGCCTGCCCCCAGCAGCACCTGGGGCAGCGGGATGTTGCCCCGGGGGCCATCGTGCGGGAAGAGGTAAGCCAGCAGCAGGATCGCTGCGATCGGCGTCACCAGTGTCAGGATTCCCCAACCTCGATAGATCATCTCTGCAGAACCTGTAAAAAAGGCCCTGCATTGGAACAGATCGGCATCGCCCGACCAACAGGCCCGTGCATGCAGGGCATGGATCTACCGGCTGCGCCGCTGTTGCAGCGGCGCAGCCGTTTCGACTCAGCGCAGCCCGGTCTCGTTGCGGGCGATCACCAGGCGCTGGATCTCCGAGGTGCCCTCGTAGATCTCGGTGATCTTGGCATCGCGGAAGTAGCGCTCCAGCGGCATTTCCTTGGAGTAGCCCATGCCACCATGGATCTGCACGGCCTGGTGGGTGATCCACATCGCCGCTTCCGACGCCGTCAGCTTGGCGATGGCCGCTTCATTGCTGAAACGCTTGCCCTGGCCCTTCACCCATGCCGCGCGCAGCGTCAGCAGCAGGGCTGCGTCCAGCTTGCACTTCATGTCGGCGATCTTGGCCTGGGTCATCTGGAAAGTACCGATCGGCGCGCCAAACGCCTTGCGCTCCTTCACATACTCCAGCGTCGCTTCATAAGCGGCACGGGCGATGCCGATGGCCTGCGATGCGATGCCGATGCGCCCGGCATCGAGCACGCCCATGGCGATCTTGAAGCCCTCGCCCTCCTGGCCCAGCACGTCTTCCGGCTGGGCGACGTAATCGTTGAATTCGATCTCGCAGGTCGCCGAGGCACGGATGCCCAGCTTCGGCTCGGTCTTGCCACGGCCGAAGCCGGCCTTTTCGGTGTCGACCAGGAAAGCCGTGATGCCACGCGCGCCCTTGTCCGGCTCGCTCATCGCGAACAACACGATGTACCGGGCCACCGGGCCGGAGGTGATCCAGCTCTTCTTGCCGTTGATGACGTAGGTGCCGTCGGCCTGCTTGACCGCGCGGCAACGCATGGCGGTCGCATCCGAACCGGACTGCGGCTCGGTCAGGGCGAATGCACCGATGGCCTCGCCCTCCGCGATGGCGCGCACGTACTTCTGCTTCTGCTCCTCGCTGCCGTGGGTCAGGATGCCGTTGCAGAACAGCGAATTGTTGACCGACATGATGGTCGAATGGGCCGCGTCGCCAGCGGCGACCTCCACCATCGCCAGCACATACGCGATCGGATCCATGCCGGCGCCGCCGTATTCGGTCGGTACCTCGATGCCCATCAGGCCGTTCTCGCCCAGCAGGCGGATGTTCTCCAGCGGGAACTCGCCGGTACGGTCATGATGCTCCGCGCTCGGGGCGATCTTCTCCTGCGCGATGCGCCGCGCCACGTCCTGCAGCATCAACTGCTCTTCAGTAAAGCTGAAATCCACAACACCCTCCCGGGTACATGAGGTTATGGCCGCGCAGCGCGCGCCCAGGTGTGCCGATTGTACCGGGGCCCGGGGAGTTTCCATACGCCACCGACTTGACCACGGCGGCCGATCCAGCGAATATATCTCTATATCGCGATAGGTAGATATTCATGGATCTGGAAGACTGGTCAACCCGCCTGAAGGTGTTCGCCGATGCGACGCGGGTGCGCCTGCTGGCGCTGCTGGAGCAGGAAGAGCTGACCGTGGCCGAGCTTTCGGCGATCACCCGGCTGGCCCAGCCGCGCGTGTCCACTCACCTGGCGCGCCTGAAGGAAGCGGGCCTGGTCCGCGACCGCCGCGCCGGCGTGTCGGCCTACTACCGCTTCGACGAAGCGCAGCTGGATCCGGCGCAGCGCGCATTGTGGCATGCCTTGAGCAACGGAAGCGACGATCCACTGCTGCGACAGGACGCTGAACGGGTCGCCGCCGTGCTGGCCAGCCGCGCCGCGGACCAGAACTGGGCCGACAGCGTGGCCGGCGACATGGAACGTCACTATTCTCCGGGCCGCACCTGGGAGGCGCTGGCGCGTACCGCCCTGCCCCTGCTGGAAACCGGCGACGTGCTCGATATCGCGTCCGGCGACGGCGTGCTGGCCGAACTGGTGGCACCGCATGCCAAGCGCTACATCTGCATCGACACCAGCGCGCGCGTGGTGGCCGCTGCCAGTGAACGCCTGCGCCGCCTGCCCAATGTGGAAGTGCGCGAGGGTGACATGCATGCCCTGCCCTTCAAGGACCGCAGCTTCGACCTGGTGGTGCTGATGCACGCACTGACCTACGCCAGCAAGCCGGCGCAGGCCGTCACCGAAGCCGCGCGCGTGCTGCGCCCGGGCGGCCGCCTGCTGCTGTGCAGCCTGGCGCGCCACGAACACAAGGCAGCGGTGGAAGCCTATGGTCACGTCAACCTGGGCTTCAGCGACAAGGAACTGAAGAAGTTCGTCGACAAGGCCGGCCTGCAGGTTTCCAGCCTGGAGACGGTCACCCGCGAGAAGCGGCCGCCGCACTTCGAAGTGATCTCGCTGATCGCCAACAAGCCCTGAGTCCGGAATCATCATGCCCGTCCTGCCCTGGTTGCACCCCGAACGTGCCAATGCCCTGCTGGGCGCGCTGCGCGAGCGGATCCTGATCATCGACGGAGCGATGGGCACGATGATCCAGCGCCATGGCCTGCAGGAAGGCGACTACCGCGGTGAGCGTTTCGCCGATGGCTACGATCACCTGCACGGGCCGGGCTGCGACCACGCCGCGCCGCAGGGCCACGATCTGAAGGGCAACAACGACCTGCTGCTGCTCACCCGGCCGCAGGTCATCGCCGACATCCACACCGCCTACCTGGAAGCCGGCGCGGACCTGGTGGAAACCAATACCTTCAACGCCACCTCGGTCAGCCAGGCCGACTACCACCTCGAGCATCTGGTGTACGAACTGAACAAGGCCGGCGCCGCCGTGGCCCGCGCCTGCTGCGATGCCGTTGAAGCCACCACGCCCGCCAAGCCGCGCTTCGTGATCGGCGTGCTTGGCCCCACCAGCCGCACCGCATCGATCAGTCCCGACGTCAACGATCCGGGCTTCCGCAACACCAGTTTCGATGAGCTGCGCGACACCTACCGCGAAGCCATCGATGGCCTGATCGACGGCGGCGCGGACACCCTCATGGTCGAAACCATCTTCGACACGCTCAACGCCAAGGCGGCGCTGTATGCGGTGGAGGAAGCCTTCGATGCGCGCGGTGCGCGCCTGCCGGTGATGATCTCCGGCACGATCACCGATGCCTCCGGCCGCACCCTGTCCGGCCAGACCGCCGAAGCCTTCCACGCCTCGCTGGCACACGCGCGGCCCCTGTCGATCGGCCTGAACTGCGCGCTGGGTGCCGATGCGATGCGCCCGCATGTCGAAACGCTGTCGCAGGTTGCCGACTGCCATGTCAGCGCGCATCCCAATGCCGGCCTGCCCAATGCCTTCGGCGAGTATGACGAGACCCCCGAAGAAATGGCGGCGACCCTGCGCGGTTTCGCCCGCGATGGCCTGCTCAACCTGGTCGGCGGCTGCTGCGGGTCCACCCCCGACCACATCCGTGCCATCGCCCAGGCGGTGGCCGGCCTGCCACCGCGTGTCCTGCCGGACCGCCAGGACCAGGCGGCATGAACGTCGCCGCCACCGTTCCGCACTTCCCGCCCTGCCGTTGCTGAGCCACTGCCTGCCATGACGCCTGTCCGCCCCACCCGCCTGTCCGGCCTGGAACCGCTGGTCATCACCCCGGACCTGCTGTTCGTCAACGTCGGCGAGCGCACCAACGTCACCGGCAGCGCGCAGTTCCGCAAGCTGATCAAGGAAGGCCGCTACGAGGAGGCCGTGGACGTGGCCCGGCAACAAGTGGCCAGTGGCGCGCAGATCCTCGACGTCAACATGGACGAGGGCCTGATCGACTCCGAGGCGGCGATGACCCGCTACCTCAACCTGATCATGTCCGAGCCCGACATCGCCCGCATTCCGGTGATGGTCGACTCGTCCAAATGGAGCGTGATCGAAGCCGGCCTGAAATGCCTGCAGGGCAAGAGCGTGGTCAATTCGATCTCGCTGAAGGAAGGCGAGGCCCTGTTCCGCGAACACGCGCGCAAGGTGCTGCGTTACGGCGCGGCAGCGGTGGTGATGGCGTTCGACGAAAGCGGCCAGGCCGACACCTGTGCGCGCAAGGTCGAGATCTGTACGCGCGCCTACCGCATTCTGGTCGATGAGATCGGCTTCCCGCCACAGGACATCATCTTCGACCCGAACATCTTCGCTGTCGCCACCGGCATCGAGGAGCACGACAACTACGCGGTGGACTTCATCGAAGCCACGCGCATCATCAAGCAGACCCTGCCGCACTGCCACGTCTCCGGCGGCGTTTCCAACGTGTCGTTCTCGTTCCGTGGCAACGAAACGGTGCGCCAGGCGATCCATTCGGTCTTCCTGTACCACGCCATCGCCGCCGGCATGGACATGGGCATCGTCAACGCCGGTGCCATGCCGATCTATGACGAACTGGAGCCGGACCTGCGCGAGCGCGTGGAGGACGTGATCCTCAACCGCCGCCCCGACGCCACCGAGCGCCTGCTGGAGATTGCCGAACGCTACAAGGGCAGCAAGGGCAAGGTGAAAAGCGAAGACATGGCCTGGCGCGCCAAGCCGGTCGAGCAGCGCCTGGCCCACGCCCTGGTGCACGGGCTGGATGCGTTCGTGGAAGAGGACACCGAGCTGGCACGGCAGGCCTCCAGCCGTCCACTGGACGTGATCGAAGGGCCGTTGATGGATGGCATGAACGTCGTCGGCGACCTGTTCGGTGCCGGCAAGATGTTCCTGCCGCAGGTGGTGAAGTCGGCCCGCGTGATGAAAAAGGCGGTGGCCTACCTGCTGCCCTATATCGAGGCGGAGAAGGCCCGCAGCGGTGACACCGCCAAGAGCAACGGCCGCATCATCATGGCCACCGTGAAAGGCGATGTGCACGACATCGGCAAGAACATCGTCGGCGTGGTCCTTGCCTGCAACAACTTCGAGGTAGTCGATCTGGGCGTGATGGTGCCGGCGCAGAAGATTCTCGATGCGGCCCGCGAGCACAAGGCCGACCTGATCGGCCTGTCCGGGCTGATCACGCCGTCACTGGAGGAAATGAGCCATGTCGCCCGCGAGATGCAGCGCCAGGGATTCGACCTGCCATTGCTGATCGGCGGCGCCACCACCTCGCGCGCGCACACGGCGTTGAAGATCGACCCGCACTACCATGCCCCTACGGTGTGGGTGAAGGATGCCTCGCGCGCGGTGGGCGTGGCCCAGTCGCTGATCTCGCGCGACCTGCGCGCGGGCTTCGTTGCTGCCAATGAAGCCGACTACGCCGAGATCCGCGCCCGTCACCGCAACCGTGGCGATGCCAAGCGGCTGGTCTCGCTGGAGCACGCGCGCGGCCAGAAATTCCAGGGCGGCTGGGACAGTTATGTGCCCCCGGTTCCGAACCAGCCCGGCCTGCATGTGTTCGAAGACTATCCCCTGTCAGAACTGGTCGATTACATCGACTGGACGCCGTTCTTCCAGGCCTGGGAACTGGCTGGCAAGTTTCCGGCCATCCTCACTGACGAGATCGTCGGCGCCCAGGCCAGCGAGCTGTACCGCGACGCCCGGGCGATGCTGGCGTGCATCGTCGCGGAGAAGTGGCTGACCGCCAAGGCGGTGTTTGGCCTGTGGCCGGCCAACAGTGTCGGTGACGATGTCCGCGTGCAGCATCCACAGGGCGAGACCACCCTGCACTTCCTTCGCCAGCAGGTCGACAAGCCGGCCGAGCGCCCCGACTTCTGCCTGGCCGATTTCATCGCACCGGCCGACAGCGGGCGACAGGACTGGATCGGTGCGTTCGCGGTCACCGCCGGTATCGGCATCGATGTCCATGTCGCGCGCTTTGAAGCCGAGCACGACGATTACAACGCGATCCTGCTCAAGGCCCTGGCCGACCGCTTCGCCGAAGCACTGGCCGAACGCCTGCACCAGCGGGTGCGCACCGAGTTCTGGGGCTATGACCGCACCGAAGCGCTGGACAACGATGCGCTGATCGACGAGAAGTATCGCGGCATCCGGCCCGCCCCCGGCTATCCAGCGTGCCCGGAGCACAGCGAGAAGCGCCGCCTGTTCGATCTGCTGCAGGCGGAAGCCAACGCGGGCATGACGCTGACCGAGAGCTTCGCGATGCTGCCCACCGCGGCCGTCTCCGGCTACTACTTCAGCCATCCACAGAGCCAGTACTTCGTGGTCGGCCGCCTCAGCCGCGAACAGGTGGGCGACTACGCGCGGCGCAAAGGCGTGGATCGCGCCCAGGCCGAGCGCTGGCTCGCATCCAACCTCGACTACGATCCCGAATAGACCGCGCAGAAACAGCAACGCCGGGCATTGCCCGGCGTTGCCGATCACTGCGGTGCAGGCTTACCAGACCAGGTCATCCGGCACCTGGTACTGCGGATCGGCGTAGGGATCGTCCTCGGCCGGGGCATCCGGATCGACCTTCAGCGCCACCGAGGCCGCGAACACGGCTTCGGCCTGGTTCAGCACCTCGGCGGTGACCAGCAGATAGCGGCCATTGAGCTGCACCACGCCCAGCTCGCCGGCATTGAGCGCGGTCAGCTGTGCCGCGGTGACATAGATCCGCTTGATCTTGCCGCCATACGGGAAGTGCCGCGCGATGTCGGCCGCCTCGTCATTCAGGCCCTTGTCCTTCAGCAGTTCTTCCAGCTTCGCCTTCGCCTCGCGGCGCTGGCGCGCTTCCTCCTGCTTCAGGCGCTCGGCTTCGATGCGCTCTTCCTTCTCCTTCTGGGCACGGATGGCATAGGCCTTGGCCAGATCCATCTCCTCGGCACTGCGTGGCCTGCGTGGGCTCTGCGGGCCCTGTCCACGGTGCTGCCCCGGCTTGCCCGGCGCACCGCCGGGACGGCGACGCTCACCGGGCGTGTGCTCGCCTTTGCCTGCGCCCTGCGGCTTTCCATTGCCGTTGCCGCCCTTGCCCTGCGGGCGGCCATCACGGCGGGGGCCATCATTCTTGCGCTCGGGCTTGGGCGCGGGCTTGAAGCCCAGGCCCAGCAACTGGTCGCGGAGGGTATCGCTCATAGATAAGGGTATGGATCAGTAGTGCGGCGGCGGCGGTTCGCTCGCCGGATCGGAGGAATTCAGTGCGTTGCGGACCTTGCCCAGGTCTTCCAGCAGCACGCGCAGCACATCGGCGTTGCGGGTGCCCTGCATCCGGGCATCGGCCAGTGCGTCGCTCAGTTCGGCCAGCGCGTGTTCCTGGAAGGACACACGCATCTCCAGCTCGACCAGGCGCGCTTCCAGCGCCTGCTCGCGTTCGGTCGGCAGCTCAGACATGCAGTGAACGCCCCCGGCCGATGCCGTAGTACGCCAGGCCCGCCGCTTCGACCTCGGCGGGGTCGTACAGGTTGCGGCCGTCGAACACGACCGCGTCCTTCAGCCGTTCGCGCAGCATCGAAAAATCAGGGCTGCGGAACTGCTTCCATTCGGTCACCACGATCAACGCATCGGCGCCCTGCAGCGCGTCATCGGCGCTGTCACAGAACACCAGATCATCGCGCTCACCGAAGATGCGCTGCGCTTCGTGCATGGCTTCGGGGTCGAACGCACGTACGGTCGCCCCACCCTCCCACAGCTGCGCCAGCAGGCGGCGGCTGGAGGCCTCGCGCATGTCGTCGGTATTCGGCTTGAAGGCCAGCCCCCACACGGCGAACGTCCTGCCGCGCACGCCCTCGTCCTCGCCCTTGTCATAGTGGCGCTGGACCAGGGCGAACAGGTGGCCCTTCTGCGCATCGTTGACCGCTTCCACCGCGTTCAGCAGCTTCGGCTCCAGGCCGCTCTGCTGGGCGGTGCGGGCCAGCGCCTGCACATCCTTGGGGAAACACGAGCCACCGTAACCGGCGCCCGGATAGATGAAATGCCAGCCGATGCGCGGGTCCGAGCCGATCCCCTGGCGGACCTGCTCGACGTCGGCGCCGACACGCTCGGCAATGTTGGCAATCTCGTTCATGAACGAAATCTTGGTCGCCAGCATCGCGTTGGCGGCGTACTTGGTCAGCTCGGCCGAGCGTACGTCCATCTCCACCACGCGGTCGTGGTTGCGGTTGAACGGTGCATACAGGCGACGCATCACCGCCACCGACTCGTCGCTGGTGGCACCGATGATGATGCGGTCCGGTCGCATGCAGTCGGCGACCGCGTCGCCTTCCTTCAGGAACTCCGGGTTGGAGACCACATCGAAGGCGATGTCGGCGCCGCGCGCCGCGAGTTCGTCGGTGATCGCTGCACGGACCTTGTCGGCGGTGCCGACCGGCACCGTCGACTTGTTGACCACCACGGTCGGCACGCTCATGTGCCGGCCGATGGTGCGGGCCACGGCCAGCACGTACTGCAGGTCGGCGCTGCCATCCTCGTCCGGCGGCGTGCCCACGGCGATGAACACCACCTGGCCATGCGCGATCGCCGCGGCCGCATCAGTGGTGAACGCCAGCCGCGCCGCAGCGTGGTTGGCCTTCACCATCGGCTCCAGGCCCGGCTCATAGATCGGGATGATGCCCTGGTTCAGGCCATCGACCTTGCCCTGGTCGATATCGACGCAGATCACCTGGTGGCCGACATCGGCCAGGCAGGTGCCCGTCACCAGGCCGACGTAACCGGTACCGAAAATCGCAACGCGCATGTCCGTGCAGGCTCCGTGGTGGCTTACGGCAGGACGCCCAGCAGTTCGACGTCGAAGGTCAGCGTGGCGTTCGGACCGATCGGGCCGCCCGGGGTGCCGTTCTCACCATAGGCCAGCTCGCCCGGGATCCAGAAGCGGTACTTGGAACCGACCGGCATCAGCGCGACGCCTTCGGTCCAGCCCTTGATCACCTGGTCCAGGCCGAACTCGGCCGGGCCACGGCTGGCGGAGCTGTCAAAGACGGTGCCGTCGAGCAGCTTGCCTTCGTAGTTCACGCGCACCTTGCTGGTCGGCAGCGGACGCTCGCCGCTGCCCGGGCGGATCACCTGGTACTGCAGCCCCGAGGCCGTGGTCACCACGCCCGGCTGGGTCTTGTTCTTGGCCAGGAATGCGTTGCCTTCCTGACGGTTGGTCTGTGCAGCCTGGGCGGCCTTGGCCTGCATTTCGGCCTGCTTGGTGCCCATGAACGCCTGGATGGTGGCCGTGGCGTCAGCCTCGGTCATCTTCGGCTGGCCCTTGCTCAGGCCAGTGCTGATTGCGTCAAACAGCGACGCAACGTCAATGTCGTCCTTCAGCTGTGCCAGCGACGGACCCACCGAGTAGGAACCGATCATCTGTGCGACCTTCACCCGATCGACCTTCGGCGGCTGCGAGCCCGGCGCAACGCCCGGCACCTGCTGGCCGCTGCGGGCCATCACGACCTGGCGCAGGGCGGCATCGGTGGCCTTGGCCTGCTCCTGGGTGATCTGCGGCTGCAGGCCTTCGAACGAACGTTCCACGGCCGTGCGCAGGGCAGCGACGTCGATTTCATCGGCGATCGGGGTGAACGACTTGGCGACATCCAGGCCGATGGCGTAACCGAGCTTCTGCTTGGGGGAATTCAAGGTTGCGGTCTCCTTGGCGGCTGCGGGGGCCGCCGGTTGTTGCGACAGAGCGACACCCGAAGTGCCCATCGCCAGAATCAGAACCGACGCCGCTGCGCCGCGCATTCCCATCTTCATTCGCTGCATTCCTGGAAGTGACTGGGCGCCGACGTCGGCGCGAAAAGAAGCATTGTCGCACGCATGCCGTCGATGTCGAGGCATCCGTGCCGGATATCAACGCGTGGCGGCGGGCGCGGCCAGTGCCTTGTCGATGGCCGCGATCAGCTGCGGATCATCCGGCGTGACCTTGCTGGCGAACTGGGCGATGACCCTGCCGTCGCGGCCGACCAGGTACTTGTGGAAGTTCCAGCCCGGCGCCACGCCGGTTGCCGCGGTCAGGCGCTGGTACAGCGGGGTGGCCTGCGCACCGACCACGTGGACCTTCTCGAACATCGGGAACTTCACGCCATAGGTCAGCGTGCAGAATTCCTGGATCTGCGCTTCGTCACCGGGTTCCTGGCCCTTGAAATCGTTGGACGGGAAGCCGAGGACCGCGAACCCGCGGCGTGCATAGCGCTGCTGCAGCGCTTCCAGGCCTTCGTACTGCGGCGTGTACCCGCACTTGCTGGCGGTATTGACCACCAGCAGCACCTGGCCGTGATAGCGCTGCTGCAGGTTGACCTGCTGCTTGCCGGCCAGGGGCCGGTAGTCCACATCCAGCAGATCGGCGGCCAGGGTGAGGCCGGGAAGGGCCAGCCCGGCCAGCAGGGTCAGCAGGGAAAGACCGCGCAGGCGGCGCGGGAAGACGGTCGGCAGGGGCATCGGAGCGGTCCGCGGTGGCCATTCACAGGGCCCGGCCGGGAGCGGCCGGGAATCGGCCGAACTATAGCACCGGCCCCGGGGGCACCCGGCCGCGCGACCGCCCCGGCGCTTTGCGCGGATTGGCGACAACGCCCACGGGGCAAGACGCTGCCCGTTGCTTGACATAGCATCGACGCAGCTGAATGGAAATGACGCAATGGCCCCGCACCCACCAAGCATCATTTAGCAGTAAAATCAATGAATTGCGGGATTTCGTCTGTGCCATGACACCCCCTGCCATCAGTTGGGTCATGTCGGGGGTTGCACGTCGGCGTGCCGGTGTTATAGTTGCATACAACACCAGTCACCTGAGACAGGGGGGTATGCCATGAACACCCGGATGCATCGCAACGTCACCGCTCCCGCGATCACCGCCGTTTCGACCCTGCTGGTGATGGCGTGGCTGGCCTCGCCACGCGCGCCCACCGCCCCCTCTCTGTCCGATACCCCGCAGGACGCGCCCACTCCCACGGCCGGGACGCCGGAAGCTTCACCCTCCCCCCCGCGTCGGCTGCACAGCTCCCTGTCCATGCCGTATTTCTCGTTCGCACAGCCGCTGACCCCACGGAGCTGACCATGAGCGACATCCAGTGGAGCGACGGCGCTCCCATCTACCGCCAGCTGAAGGAGCGCGTGATCGCCATGATGCTCGACGGAATCCTCAAGCCGGGCGATGCCCTGCCTTCGGTGCGCCAGGTGGCCGCCGACTACCAGCTCAACCCCATCACCGTTTCGCGCGCCTACCAGGAACTGGCTGACGAAGGCCTGGTCGAGAAGCGCCGGGGCCTGGGCATGTTCATGACCGAGCAGGCGGCCACGCAGCTGCGTAGCAGCGAGCGCGAGCGCTTCCTCAATGAAGAATGGCCGGCCGTCCTGGAGCGCATCCAGCGCCTGGGGCTGAGCCTCGACGAATTGCTGACCCAGGGGAAAGTCTGATGAATGCCAGCCTCACCAGTACCGCTGCAAGCGACGCGGTCATCACCGCCCGCGGCCTGCGCAAGGCCTACAAGAGCACCGTCGCGCTCGACAATGCCAGCTTCACCATCCCGGCGGGCCGGATCATCGGCCTGATCGGACCCAACGGTGCCGGCAAGACCACCGCGTTGAAGGCCATCCTCGGCCTGACCACGGTGGAAGGCGACCTCAGCGTGCTCGGCCGCGACCCGCGCCTGCATCGGGATGAGCTGATGAAGGACATCTGCTTCATCGCCGACGTCGCGGTGCTGCCCCGCTGGCTGAAGGTGCGCGAGGCCATCGACTTCGTCGCCGGCGTGCATCCACGCTTCGATCGCGCCCGCTGCGAGCGCTTCCTGGCCAACACCAAGCTGCAGCCGAAGCAGCGCGTGCGCGAACTGTCCAAAGGCATGATCGTGCAGCTGCACCTGGCCCTGGTGATGGCCATCGACGCCCGCGTGCTGGTGCTCGACGAGCCGACCCTGGGCCTGGACATCCTGTACCGCAAGGAGTTCTACCAGCGCCTGCTGGAGGACTACTTCGACGAGCAGAAGACGATCATCGTCACCACCCACCAGGTCGAAGAGATCGAGCATATCCTCAGCGACGTCATGTTCATCCGCGACGGCCGCATCGTGCTCGACGCAGAGATGGACGATGTCGGCCAACGCTACACCGAGCTGCTGGTCAACGCCGAGCAGCTCGATACCGCGCGTGCGCTCAAGCCGATCGACGAGCGCGCCCTGGCCTTCGGCAAGACCGTGCTGCTGTATGACGGCGTGCCGCGTGACCAGCTCACCTCCCTCGGCGAGACCCGCAGCCCGGGCCTGGCTGATCTGTTCGTCGCTGTCATGAAGGGGACCTACGCATGAACGCCGTCAATCATCCCGTCGGCCCCGCCGGCACGCTGCGCTGGCTGCTCAAGCGTGAATACTGGGAGAACCGTGGCGGGTTCCTCTATGCGCCGCTGATTGCCGGCGTGGTGTCGCTGCTGATGAGCGGTGTGGGCATCGCCTTCGGCCTGTTCGCCCTGCATCGGGCTGCGCGCGACGGCAATCTGCACATGGATGGCGAGGACGTGAACATCAACGGCCTGGACCTGGCGCTGCTGACCCGCAACATCAGTGCCAAGGACATGGCCGACCTAGGCAACGGCCTCGACCTGACCCTGGTGCTCAGTTCGGCCTGGCCATTCCTGGTGCTGGCGTTCGTGATGTTCTTCTACTGCCTTGGCGCGCTGTATGACGATCGCCGCGACCGCAGCATCCTGTTCTGGAAATCGCTGCCACTGTCCGATACCCAGACCGTGCTTTCCAAGGTGATCAGCGCGCTGGTGATCGCCCCGCTGATCGCAGTGGTCGCGGGCATCCTGACCATGTTCGGCTTCCTCGCCATCATCAGCCTGGTGGCCGCGCTGCACGGTGGCAGCCCGATGAACCTGATCTGGGGACCGGCCAGCCCGCTGACCCTGGCCGCCGGCCACCTGTCCTGGATTCCGGTCTACGTCCTGTGGGCGCTGCCGACCGCCGGCTGGCTGCTGCTGTGCTCGGCCTGGGCCAAGTCCAAGCCGTTCCTGTGGGCGGTGATGCTGCCGCTGTTCGCCGGGATCATCGTCTCCACCACCAAGGTCATGACCCTGTTCGGGCTCACCAGCGGCTGGTTCTGGCAGAACGTCGTCGGTCGCCTGCTGCTCAGTGGCGTGCCCGGCATGGACCTGATCTACCGCACCGGCCTGCAGGACTCGCGTGCGGACCTGGAATCGGTCACCGCGCTGATGGGCCCGGTCGCGCAGCTGAAGTCGCTGGCGATGCCGGGACTGTGGATCGGCGCTGCGTTCGGCGCGCTTTTCATCTTCCTTGCCATCCGCCTGCGCCGCCGCGCCGGCGAAATCTGACCCCTTACCGGAGCCACCACCCATGCGTTCCCTGCTCGCCTGTACCGCGTTGTTGCTGATGCCGCTGTCGGCCCTGGCCGCCGATGCACCCAACTGCAAGTTCACCGCTGCACGCACGTTGAAGCTGGACGCGGCCGGTGCCAAGGCGGTGGTGTTCGAGGTGAACCAGTTCGATCTGAAGGTGACCGCCCGCAGTGGAGGCGGTCAGCTCGACGGCCGTGCCTGCGCGTCCAGCCAGGATCTGCTGGACCAGCTGGTGCTGGACCAGCGCCGGGAAGGCGACAAGCTGGTGGTCAGCCTGCGCCGCGCAAGCCGTGCCGGCCTGAACCTGGGCAACTTCTACGCCTGGCTGGACATCCGCGGCAGCGTGCCGGACAACCTGCCGCTGCAGTTCAAGGTCGGCTCCGGCGATGCCAGCATCGACAACGCGCAGTCACTGAGTGTGGATGTCGGCTCCGGCGACGCCGTTGCGCGCGGCACCCGCGGCACCATCCATGCCTCCGTCGGCTCCGGCGACCTGGAGATCGACGGTGGCAGCGCACTGAACCTGCTGTCGCTCGGCTCGGGTGACGTCAAGGCGCGCAACATCGGGGGCGACGCGATCGTCGGCACGGTCGGCTCCGGCGACCTCACGATCAGCGACGTGCGTGGCAACGCACGCCTGGACACGGTCGGATCGGGCGACGTCGACTTCAAGCGTGTGCAGGGCAGCGTCCAGATCGGCGTGGTGGGCTCGGGGGGCATCGACCTGGGTGACATCGGCGGCGATGTGCACGTGCGCAGCCATGGCTCCGGCGACGTCGACGTCGATGGCGTGCGCGGCAACCTGACCGTCGATCACAGCGGCAGCGGCGACGTCGTGCACCGCAACGTCAGCGGCAGGGTCACCCTGCCCCGCAACAAGTAAATCCCAACCCACCGATTCGAGGGGAATGCCATGAACCTGATGCGCCTGCTGCCTGCCACCCTGCTGTGCCTGCCGCTGATCGCCTGCGGTGGCACGTCTTCCGCGCCCGACACCAGTGTCGGCAAGAGCGTCGCCGAAACCTCCAGCGGCGTTGGCAGAAAAGTCCAGGAAGCCATGGATGAGGCCCGCAGGGAGATCACTGAGGGCAACATCAAGATCTCCGCCGACAATCAGCCGCGCGCGGAGATCACGCCGGATGGACATCTGCTGATCGGCGGCAAGGATGTGCCGACCAACGACGCGCAGCGCCGCCAGCTGCTGGAGTACCGCGGTCACGTGGTCGCCATCGCGACGGACGGGATGAATGTCGGCCTGGCCGGTGCCAAGCTCGGTGCCAGCGCTGCCGGTGAAGCGCTCAAGGGTATCTTCAGCGGTGACAGCGAAGGCGTGGAGAAGCGGATCAACGCCGAGGCTGCCAAGATCGAAGCGCAGGCCAAGCGCATCTGCGACCGCCTGCCGGCGATGCTGGCCAGCCAGCAGGCGCTTGCCCGCGAACTGCCGGCCTTCAAGCCCTACGCCAGCATGGACCAGAGCGACGTCGACGACTGCGGGAAGGACAGCTCGGTCACCTTCTCCAACTGAGACACTTCAGCGCAGCCGGCCGGCAGCGGGTCCCCGCTGCCGCCACCGGGCTTACAATGGGCACCCCGGATGCCCCCGATCGAATCGTCATGAAGAAGCTGTTTCTGCTGCTGGCTGCCCTGTTGTGCCTGGGCCTGGCCGGCTGCGACCAGGATTACCGCAACCACCGCGCAGAGCGTGGCAAGCCCAAGATCTCCGTCAGCGAAGGCATGGTGACCGTGCGCCGTCCACCGGCACCGAACATCATCATCCTGGCCGACGGCACGATGAAGATGGACGAGATCCAGATTCCGCTGGACGACGCGCAGAAGCAGATGCTGCAGACGATGTTCGGCAAGCTGCAGGTACTGCGCCAGAACACGCTGGTGGCCGCCCCGGCCGATCCGAACATGCAGCCGGTGAAGATCCAGCCGCCGGAGGGCATGGACGTCATTCCAGGCGACCTGATCCAGCGCATCCCCGAGTTCAAGGACTACACCGAGACCTTCGGCAACATCGTCGCCGACCGTCGCTGAACGCAAACGCCGCCCGAGGGCGGCGTTTCTCATTGGCCCGGCACGCCTGCTCGGCAGATCAACCGCCGCCACCGCCTCCCGCATGGATGCCGCCAGCGGTCAGCGCCGTCGGATCCAGCAGGCGCCGCAGTTCCGCTTCGCCCAGGCCGCTGTCCTCCAGCGCCACCTCCAGTACCGGCCGCTGTTCCTTGTAGGCGCGCTTGGCGATTGCCGCGGCCTTCTCATAGCCGATGATCGGGTTCAGCGCAGTAACCAGGATCGGGTTGCGCGCCAGCGCCTCCGCCACGCGATCCTCGCGCACCTTCAGGCCTGCGATGGCGCTGTCGGCCAGCAGCGTCGACACGTTGGCCAGCAGGCCGATGCCTTCGAGCAGGTTCACCGCGATCAGCGGCAGGGTCACATTGAGCTGGAAATTGCCGGTCTGCCCGGCCACCGTGATCGCCGTGTGGTGACCGATCACCTGCGCGCAGGCCATCACCGTCGCCTCCGGAATCACCGGATTGACCTTGCCCGGCATGATCGAGCTGCCCGGCTGCAGGGCCGGCAGTTCGATCTCGCCCAGCCCCGCCAGCGGCCCGGCATTCATCCAGCGCAGATCGTTGGCGATCTTGATCAGCGCCACCGCCAGCGCATTGAGCTGGCCGGACAGCTCCACCGCATCGTCCTGCGCGGCCAGGCCTTCAAACTTGTTGTCGGCACTGTCGAACTTGAAACCCGAGTGCTGCTTGAGGGCCTTGGCCACCTGAGCGCCGAAACGCGGATCGGCATTGATGCCGGTACCGATGGCGGTGCCGCCCAGCGGCAGCCGGCGGACGCGCTTGAGGCTGTCCTCGATGCGCGCCTGTGCCGATGCCAGCTGTGCCGACCAGGCGCCGAACTCCTGCTCGAAGGTCAGCGGCATGGCGTCCATGAGGTGGGTACGGCCGGTCTTGACCACCTTGCGCAGGCTGCGGCCCTTCCTGTCGATGGTCCTGCGCAGATGCGCCAGCGCGGGCAGCAGTTGTTCGTGCGCCGCCAGCACCGCCGAGACGCGCAGCGCGGTCGGGATCACGTCATTGGAGCTCTGCCCCTGGTTGACGTGGTCGTTGGGATGGACCGTGGTCTTGCCGGCCTTGCCGGCGCGGTTGGCCAGGGTCGCGATGACCTCGTTGGCATTCATGTTCGAGGACGTACCCGAACCGGTCTGGTAGACATCGATGGGGAAATGCGCGTCCCAGTCGCCCGCCGCCACTTCCGCGGCGGCGGCCTGGATCGCCTTGGCCACGTTCCTGGGCAGGTGGCCCAGTTCGGCATTGACGCCGGCAGCGGCGCCCTTGACCAGACCCAGCGCACGGATGAACCCGCGCGGCATGCGCTGGCCGGACACCGGGAAATTCTGCACGGCGCGCTGGGTCTGCGCGCCCCACAGGGCATCGGCAGGCACCTGCAGCTCGCCCATGCTGTCGTGTTCGATCCGGAACGCCTGGGAGGCACCCTTGCTTGCAGCTTTGCTCATTGCATCGACTCCGCACTACTTCAGTTGGGGAAAGGGAAGCGGCGGCTGGCAGGGTGTCGCTTCCCGGGCTGGCGGCGGCAATCACGATACTCTCTTGCCCGTTGCATGGCATGACGGAAGCGGGCCGGATCGTTTCATCTGCGGCACCGTTGCCCATCGGGAGCGCCGGGCCCGGCCGGGCGAGGACAGCGCGCAGCCTCCCTGCGCCCGGCGTGGCCCGGTGCTGCCAAGCATGCGAAGGCCACGCGTCGTAGAATATCGGCCCCGCCGCTCGCTCCCGCCCTGCCGACATGTCCGATTCCGCCCTGCTCGCCCTGTCCCCGCTCGATGGCCGCTACGCCGGCAAGGTCGATGCCCTGCGCCCGATCTTCTCCGAGTACGGCCTGATCAAGGCCCGCGTCACGGTCGAGGTGGAGTGGCTGCTGGCGCTGGCCGCCGAGCCGGGCATCGTTGAGCTTGCAGCGTTCTCCGAAGCCGCCACCGCCCGTCTGCGCGCGCTGGCCAGCGGTTTCAGCCCCGCCCATGCCGCCCGGGTGAAGGAGATCGAGCGCACCACCAACCATGACGTCAAGGCGGTGGAGTACTTCATCAAGGAGCAGCTGAAGGACGACGCCGAGCTGGCGCCGGCACTGGAGTTCGTGCATTTCGCCTGCACCAGCGAGGACATCAACAACCTCAGCTACGGCCTGATGCTCGAGCAGGCGCGCCGCGAGGTGCTGCTGCCGACGCTCGACGGCATCGCCGCCACCCTGCGTGGCCTGGCCCACGCCCAGGCCGCGCAGCCGATGCTGTCGCGTACGCACGGCCAGACCGCTTCGCCGACCACCCTGGGCAAGGAGCTGGCGAACGTGGTGGCGCGCCTGGAGCGTCAGCGCCGCCAGATCGCCGCGGTCGAGCTGACCGGCAAGATCAACGGTGCGGTCGGCAACTACAACGCGCACGTCGCCAGCTACCCGGACGTGGACTGGCCGGCCTTCGCCGAACGCTTCGTGACCGGGCTGGGCCTGGTGTTCAACCCGTACACCACGCAGATCGAGCCGCACGACAACGTCGCCGAAATCGGCGATGCCGCCCGCCGCGCCAACATCATCCTGATCGACCTGGCCCGCGACATCTGGGGCTACATCTCGCTGGGCTACTTCAAGCAGCGCCTGAAGGAAGGCGAAGTCGGCTCGTCGACCATGCCGCACAAGGTCAACCCGATCGATTTCGAAAATGCCGAAGGCAACTTCGGCATCGCCAACGCGCTGTTCGAGCATTTCAGCGCGAAGCTGCCGATCAGCCGCTGGCAGCGCGACCTGACCGACTCCACCGTGTTGCGGGCGCTGGGTACCGCCTTCGGCCACAGCCAGGTGGCGCTGGACTCGCTGGCCAAGGGACTGGGCAAGCTGGAGGTGAATCCGCAGCGCCTGGATGCCGACCTGGATGCGGCGTGGGAAGTGCTGGCCGAAGCGGTGCAGACGGTGATGCGCCGCCACGGCCTGCCGAACCCGTACGAGCAGCTGAAGGCACTGACCCGCGGCCAGGGCATCACCGCCGAGTCGATGCGGGCGTTCGTACAGGGGCTGGAGCTGCCGGCGGATGCGAAGCAGCGGCTGCTGGAGATGACCCCGGGCAGCTATACCGGTCTGGCCGAGGCGCTGGCGAAGAAGATTTAAGGGGTTTGCTTTGCGGCGGCGGCCGCGGGCGCTGCCTGCGGCAGGCAACGGCAACAGCAACGGCAACGTCAAAGGCGGCTCTGGGTTTCTGCCGTGTTTGGCGGGGC
>NZ_JAODZG010000041.1:0-29027 GCF_029835135.1 Stenotrophomonas sp. GD04145
TCGACCGGTCCCTTCCAGCCGACGGGACGTCCATTCACCCCGCCGACTGGAGAGAGCGCGCGTGGAAGCTACCGTACATTTCGTCAACAGCATCATCTGGAGCAAGGCACTGATCTTCGTGTGTCTGGCGGCCGGCCTTTACTTCAGTGCCCGCACCCGCTTCATGCAGATCCGCGGCTTCGTGGAAATGTGCCGCCTCACCGTCAAGGGCGAAAAGTCCGACGCCGGCGTTTCTTCGTTCCAGGCACTGGCCATGTCCATGGCCGGGCGCATGGGTATCGGCAACATCGCCGGCGTGGCCACGGCCATCGCCTTCGGTGGCCCCGGTGCGATCTTCTGGATGTGGGTGATGGGCTTCCTCGGTGCATCCACCTCGTATGTGGAATGCACCCTGGCGCAGATCTACAAGACCAAGGATGCCGAAGGCCGCTACCGTGGTGGCCCGGCCTACTACATTGAAAAGGCGATGGGCCTGAAGTGGTATGCCATGGCCTTCGCCATCGCCACGATCATCGCCGCCGGCTTCCTGATGCCGGGGGTGCAGGCCAATGCCATCGCCGACAGCATCATCAATGCCTGCCGTGGCGGTGCGCTGTGCGGTCCGCTGGATGGCCAGGCCTTCGGCATGGAATCGGTTGCCGCGCTCAAGCTCGGCATCGGCATCGTGGTCGCGCTGCTGCTGGGCGTGGTGATCTTCGGCGGCGTCAAGCGCATCGCCAGTTTCGCTGAAGTGGTGGTGCCGTTCATGGCGGCGGCTTTCATCCTGACCGCCGTCGTCATCATGATCATCAACTACGAACGCGTCCCGGAGATGTTCGGCATCATCTTCAACAGCGCGTTCGGCACCCATGCGGCCTTCGGCGCGATGATGGGCCTGGCGATCGAATGGGGCGTCAAGCGCGGCATCTACGCCAACGAAGCCGGACAGGGCTCGGGCCCGCACGCGGCGGCGGCCTCGGAAGTCTCGCATCCGGCCAAGCAGGGCTACGTGCAGGCGTTCGCGATCTATTTCGACACCATGATGGTGTGCACCGCCACCGCGTTCCTGATCCTGGCCAGCGGTACCTACAACGTGTACTCGCCGGTGGAAGGCGCGGCTCCGGTGTTCCAGGGCCTGGCCGGCATTCCGGAAGGGGCGGGCTATGCGCAGGCCGGCGTTGAAGCCGTGCTGCCGGGCTGGGGCGCGTCGTTCGTCTCGCTGGCGATCTTCTTCTTCGCCTTCACCACCATCATGGCGTACTACTACATGGCCGAGACCAATCTCAGCTATGTGAACCACAACAAGCACCGTCCGCTGACCGTGTTGTGTCTGCGCCTGGGCATCATCGCCATGGTGGTGTTCGGTGCGTTCCACAACGCGACCCTGGCCTGGGGCCTGGGTGACATCGGCGTGGGCCTGATGGCCTGGCTGAACATCATCGCCATCTTCATCATCCAGAAGCCCGCGATGCTGGCGCTGCGCGATTACGAACGACAGAAGAAGCTGGGCCTGGATCCGACGTTCGATCCCGATGCACTGGGCATCCGGAACGCCGATTTCTGGCGCCAGCGCAAGCAGGAGAACGTGTAAGTGAACAACCCCTGGAACAACCGCCGCCCGTCCGCTCGTCCGCCGCGCGCCACACCGTTGCCGCGCACGGACCTGCCGGCAACGGGCGGCGGTGGACGCGGAGGCAGCGATGAGCTGCGCCTGTACGGCCTGAATGCCGTGCTGGCCGCGTTCGCAGCGCGGCCGCAGGCACTGCGCAAGCTGTATCTGCTGGAGGCCCGGATTCCGCGCCTGCAGCCGCTGTTGAAGTGGTGCGTGGCCAACCGCGTGGGTTACCGCGTGGTCGAGGAAGGCGATCTGAACAAGCTGGCCGGCACCACCCACCACGAAGGCGTGGTGGCCGACGTGCTGCGTGCGCCGACCGTGCCGCTGGCGCAGTGGCTGCAGCAGATCGGCGAAGGCCCGTCACTGGCGCTGTGGCTGGATGGCGTAGGCAATCCGCACAACCTCGGCGCGATCCTGCGTTCGGCGGCGCACTTCGGCGCGAAGGCGCTGCTGTTGCCGGCCGGCAGCGCGCTGGCGCTGTCCGGTGCGGCTGCCCGCGTGGCCGAAGGCGGTGCCGAAGCCGTGCCGCTGGTGCAGCTGCCTGCGACCCCGCAGGCGATGGCCCAGCTGCGCGATGCCGGCTTCGGTCTGGCGGCCACACTCGTCGAGGGCGGTGACGATGTATTCCGCACGTCGCTGCCGGCGCGTCTGGTCTACGTCATGGGCGCCGAAGGCGAGGGGATGGACCGCGACCTGGCCGGTGAATGTGACCTGCAGGTCTCCATTCCCGGCAGTGGCGCGGTGGAGAGCCTCAATGTGGCCTCGGCCACCGCAGTGCTGCTGGCGCAGTGGGCGAGCCGTCGCGACGGCTGACGGACCGGTCGCCGCTATCGGCTGCCAGGACCCGGCCCCCGTGGCCGGGTTTCTTTTGCGCGATGTGCCGGCGGGACCACCGCGGACGTCGCGCAGCGTCAAGGCGGCTTAAGGCGGATTGCGTCGTCTTGCGTTGCGTACAGCCTGATTTTTCCGATCAAGCATGCTTTTGAAACTTGCCTCATTGTTGCGCCCTCTTGCTCGACGCAGGTTGGAGTTCCATTCCTGTCAGGCAAGGTGTTCCACATGCATGGTCGTCATCGTTGCGCCCTCGGCGCGCTCCTCTCGCTGTCAAGCCTGCTTGCGTCGGTCGATGTGTATGCCGGCGCACGCAGTCTGGAAGGCGTCAATTTCACGGGTCCGCTGATCACCCCGAATCCGGCCGGCATGCCGAAGGGGCACGGCTACATCGAACCCTATCTGGTACGTGTCGACAGCCGTGATCACTTCGATGACCGTGGCCAGCGCCGGCGCAGTGGCGAACGCAGTGGCGGCTGGACGGTGGTGGTGCCCATCGCCTATGGATTGGGTGAGCGGATCACCGGTCAGGTCAACCTGAGCGCGTCGCGCGCCGAATCCGGTGCCGCCCACAGCCGGGGTTTCCGCGCGGGTGACACCACTGCGCGCCTGCAGTATCTGCTGCAGGCGGCCAATGCGGATGGCACCCGGCCTGCGGTTTCAGTGGCGCTCGTGCAGCGCTTCAGCACGGGCAGCCATGACCGCATCACCGGCAATCCGCTCGACGCGCAGGGTGATGGCGTGCAGCGTACCGTCGCCGCGCTGGGCGTGCAGCAGGTGGTGTGGTTGGGCAACGAGCGGCCGCTGCGCTGGCGTGCCCAGCTCAGCGCGGGTCCGGCGCCTTCCCGCACGGCCCTCACCGGTGCCAGCGTGTACGGTACCGCCGCGGGCTTCCAGGGCCACATCGCGCGTGGTTCGGTACTGGGCCTGTCGATCGGCGCCGAATACAGCGTCAACCCTCGCTGGGTGGCGGTGATGGAAGTGGCGGCCAGCCGCGAGACCCGGCAACGCCTCAGCGGCTTCGCGCCCGGCGCCGACGGCGCCATCGCGCGCGTCGACGAATGGCGCCCGGCCAGCCGTACGCTGACCTTCGCCCCCGCGTTGCAGTACCACTTCACCCCCTCGCTTGGCCTGATCGCCGGCATTGAGGTCACCGTGGCCGGCCGCAATGCCGCCCGCCTCATCAGCCCCCAGGTCGCCCTGGGCATGTCCTTCTGAGGGGGCGCGATGAACGTCGAATCGATCGTCAATGCCCTTCTCGGCGTGGTGTGGAGCCCTTACCTGGTGGTGCTGTGCCTGCTCGCCGGCCTGTACTTCAGCGTGCGCACCCGCTTCATCCAGCTGCGCGCGCTGCCTGACATGCTGCGCCTGGTGTTCCGCCATGAGCGGTCCGATGCAGGGGTGTCCCCGTTCCAGGCGTTGTCCCTGTCGCTGTCCAGCCGGGTGGGCGTTGGCAATATCGCCGGTGTAGCGATGGCCATCGCCTTCGGTGGTCCCGGTGCGATCCTGTGGATGTGGGTTGTCGCTTTCCTGGGTGCGTCCAGCGCCTTCATCGAATCGACGCTGGCGCAGATCTACAAGGATCGCGACGCCGGTGGCCAGTATCGGGGTGGCCCGGCCTACTACATCGAGAAGGGACTGGGCCAGCGCTGGTACGCGGTGCTGTTTGCAGTGGTCGCCGTGCTGGCCGGCGCGATGCTGGCGGGTACGCAGTCCAATGCGATCACCAGCGCGGTGAATGAAGCCTGGGACGTACCGGTCGTGTTCACCACCGGCGCACTGCTGGTTGCACTGGGTGCCATCCTCGTTGGCGGTGTACGCCGCATCGCCGGTGTCGCCCAGTGGCTGGTACCGTTGATGGCCATCGCCTATCTGCTGGTGGCCGCGATGGTAATGGTGCTCAACGCGGACAAAGTGCCGGAGATCGCAGGGCTGGTGCTGCGCAGTGCCTTCGGCATGGATGCGGCGTTCGGCGCCATGATCGGCACGGCGATCCAGTGGGGCGTGCGCCGGGGCGTGCTGTCCAACGAAGCCGGCATGGGCAGTGGTGCGCACCCGGCGGCCGCAGCGGAAGTCTCCCATCCGGTCAAGCAGGGCCTGGTGCAGTCGTTCTCGGTCTACATCGACACGATGGTGGTGTGCAGTGCGACCGCCTTCCTCATTCTGTCGACCGGCCTGTACAACGTCTACGACCCGGCGGTGAACGGCATTCCGGATGATGCGCGCCTGCTGCTGGGCAATCTGCCGGGCGTCGAGGCCGGACCGCGTTTCGTGCAGCACGCGGTGGAATCGGCATTGCCGGGCTTCGGCCGTTCATTCGTGGCGCTGGCCATCCTGCCCTTCGCGTTCACCACCATCCTGGCGCTGTACTACATGGCCGAAACCAACATCAGTTACCTGTGCCGGGACCGCCGGATGCCGTGGGTGATGGGCGGGTTCCAGCTGCTGTTCCTGCTGGCCACCGGCTACTCGGCGCTGAACAGTGCCACGGTCGCCTGGTCGCTGGGGGATATCGGCGTGGGCCTGATGAGCTGGTTGAACATCATCGCCATCCTGCTGCTGCAGAAGCCGGCGCTGGCCGCGCTGCGCGATTACGAACACCACCGTCGCTTGGGGACGGATCCCCTGTTCGATCCGCACCGGCTTGGTGTTCGCAACACCTGCGCGTGGGAACGGTAACTCTCCGGGCAAATGGGGCGACCCAGCCTGGTGGGTGCGATCCCCTCTGGTGATGCGATCCCCTCTGGTGGGTGCGGACCTCGGTCCGCACCTCCTTTCCCCGCAGCACCCACCGGGCATCGCCCGGCGTGGCCCCCTCACTCGTTCGGCGGTGTGGTCGCTTTGGCTTCACTGCCGAAGTTGCCGTCGGCCTCTGCGGCCAGATAGGCAAATACGCTGTATGCCGCCACATTCTGCGCCAGCGCCTTCGGGTCGATCTTGTCCAGCGTGTCGTCGGCGGTGTGGTGCAGGTGGAAGTAGTCCGAACCATCCTGTGCCAGCCACGCCCAGGCGCCACCCTTGGCCGCCAGCGGGCCGATATCCGGCCCCGGGCCGCCCTTGTCGGCTGCGTACTCGATGCCCAGCGGCTTCATCACCTCGGCGATCTGCCGGGTCGCTTCGCGCGAGCCTTCCGGGTTTGGCGAGCCGGTATTGAACGCATAGATGCGGCCGGCACCGAAATCGCTCTCGGCAGCCAGCTGGTGCAGCGCCACGTCCTTCGCATGCGCTTCGGCGTAAGCCTTGCCGCCGTACAGCCCCTGCTCTTCGTTGGCGAACGCGATCACCCGGATCGTGCGCTTGGGGGCCTGCTTGAGCTGGCCGATCAGATGCCCCGCGGCCATGGTGATGCCGACGCCCGCGCCGTCATCGACGGCACCGGTGCCCAGATCCCACGAATCCAGATGGCCACCGATCACCACGACTTCCTTGGGCAGGGTGCGGCCAGTGATCTCGCCGATCACGTTGTAGGAGGTCGCCGTACCGTCCCAGCCGCAGTCCAGCGCGACCTTCACCGTGGTGCTGCCACGTGCCAGCAGGCGTGCCAGCTGGTCGGCATCGGGCACCGACAGGGCCGCGGACGGTACCGGGGTCAGGCCGTCATCGAATCGGGTGATGCCGGTGTGCGGTACGCGATGCGAATCGGTGCCGGCCGAGCGCATCAGGAAGCCAACGGCGCCCTTGCGGATCGCCTCGGAAGGTCCCTTGCTGCGGATCGCGCCACCACGGCCGTAGTCGCGGCCATCGCGGAACGGCAGCATCTGGTAATCGACGAAGGCGATCTTGCCCTTCAATGAACCGGCGGGCGCAGCCTGCAGCGCGGCCAGGTCGGCGAAGCGCACGACCTCTGCTTCAACGGTACCGCCCGGGCTGCCACCCAGTGCGGTGATCTGCAGCGGCTGCGGGTTCCTGCCGGTCACGGCGGCGTGTTCGCTGCGGCGCTCCCACTTCGGGAAGGTCACCGGTTCTTTCCAGACCTTGTCGAAACCCAGGGCCTTGAACTTGGCTTCGGCCCAGGCGACCGCACGCGCGTCGGCTTCGCTGCCGGCGATGCGTGGACCGATTTCGGTGGTCAGCGACTCGACCACCTTCCAGCCGGTGTCATCGGCCAGGGCCTGATCGCGCAGCTGCGCGGCCGTGGCCAGCGACGCCGGGGGCAGGGTGGTGGCGCGCGGTGCCGCGAAGGCCGGGGCGGCCAGCAGGGCAAGGGAGGATGCGATGGCAAGGACGCGGCGACGCATGGACAACTCCGGGAAGGGACCAAGCCTTGGAGCTTAACAGTCGTTCAGACGCGCGCATGGGCGGGAGGTCATGTCCGGAGCGAACGCTGTTTTCCGCCACGTCCGGCAAAGCGAAAGCCCCGCCGGAGCGGGACTGTCACATGCGGCGGCCTCGCCGGGTACCGCCCGGCGCTACGCCTTATTTCTTCAGGCTGTCGCGGATCTCGCGCAGCAGCACCACTTCCTCGGCCGGGGCGGCGGGAGCGGCTTCCTTCTTGCGCGACAGACGGTTGATGACCTTGATCACCAGGAAAATGGCGAACGCCACGATCACGAACTGGATCAGGGTGTTGATGAAATCACCGTAGCCGATCACCACCGCCGGAATCTCCTTGCCGTCCGGCCCGATGCGTGCCGGCGACAGCGTCCACGCCAGCTGCGAGAAGTCCACCTTGCCGATCAGCAGGCCCAGCGGCGGCATGATGATCTTCTCGACCAGCGCAGTGACGATCTTGCCGAAGGCGGCGCCGATCACCACGCCGACGGCGAGGTCGATGACGTTGCCGCGCATCGCGAATTCCTTGAATTCGGTGAGCACTCCCATGTGTTTTCTCCTGTGGGGGATGTGGACAGCGCGCAGAGTAGCGCAGGTGGTGTCAGCCGGCGATCACGCCGTGGCGCTCGGCCACGTTTTCCAGGCGCGCGCTGAAACGGTCGCCCGGCTTCAGTGCGGCCACTCCGGACGGCGTGCCCATGAACACCAGGTCACCGGCGCGCAGCTGCCACAGCTTGGACAACTCGTGCAGGATTTCCGGCACGTTCCAGATCATCTGGTCCAGCAGGGCCTGCTGGCGCACTTCGCCGTTGACTTCCAGCGACAGGTTCAGCGCCGCCAGATCGCCCACTTCGCCGGCATGCACGATTTCGCTGATCGGTGCGGAGGCATCGAAGCCCTTGGCGGCGTCCCAGGGATGGCCCTTCTCCTTGGCGGCCGCTTGCAGATCGCGGCGGGTCAGGTCCAGGCCGACGGCATAGCCGTACACCAGTGCTTCGGCCTCGGCCACGGGAAGCTCGCCGGCCGGGGCGTCACGGCCGATCGCCACCACCAGCTCCACTTCGTGATGCAGGTTGGCCGTCGCGGGCGGATAGGGGATGGCATCGTCATGGCCGACCACCAGCGCATCGGCAGGCTTGCTGAAGAACATCGGCCGGCCGCGGTCGTCGGCCGCCGGCACCGCGGCTCCCATTTCGCGCGCATGGTCGGCAAAGTTGCGACCCACGCAGTAGACGCGGTGCACGGGGAAGCTGCCACCGCCCACCACCGGAACACGCGGCGTGGCAGGTGCAGGGATCACATCGGAAACATCGGACATGCGGGCATCCAGGAAGGGAATGCCCGCAGTCTAGAACGCATGGCGCCCGCCGTCAGCGGGCACGCCGGCCGGCAGGGCTCAGCGCGAGGCCGGCAGCACCGGCTTGCGCACCACCCGATACTCGCCCTCGACCACGGTCGGGTCGGCCGGGCGGGCTGCACCCGCCTTGCGCGAGGCCAGCAGCTTCCACGCCAGGCCGACCAGGATCATCGCCGCACCGACGAACACGCCGATGAACACCATCGCGGCCAGGATCGCCAGGCCGAGCAGGCCCACGGCAACGCGCACCAGCGGGTGACGCGGCTTGCGCGGCGCGAACAGGGTGCGGAACTGGTTGAAGGCGGAATCGCGATTGAACATGGCGGCTCGATAGGCTGGGAAATCAGCGAAACCAGAGTATCGGGAGCCCGCACTGTCATTGAGTGAAAAACTCGTTAAATATAGCCTGTGCTTATTACGAATCAATGACTTGTGTTCATCCTGCAGCCAGTCACCTGAGCAGGCGTGCGACAATGCTTCTTTACTGTCCGAGCCTTCGCCATGACTGCCGCTGTTGCCCTGATCGCCCTTGATGCCATTGCCGATGGTGCGTTTGCCGAGGTCGAGGCAGTGGTCGAGGGCGATGCCGAGTCGTTGCTGCTGTATCGCGACGGCGCACAGGTGCGCGCCTTCCTGAACATCTGTCCGCATGCGGGCCGTCGCCTGGACTGGGCGCCGGGGCAGTTCCTGAAGAGCCGCGAGGGGCATCTGGTCTGCGCCGCCCACGGCGCCTCGTTCGCGCTGGACAGCGGCGACTGCATCGCCGGCCCCTGCAAGGGCGACCGCCTGCGCGCAGTGCCGGTGGATGTACGTGATGGGCAGGTCTATCTGGCCTGAGGCCGGCTAGGGGGCGGCTCCGTTTTCCGTAGGAGAACGGCTCTGACCCATCAAGCCAGGAGCAGTCGAGCATGGCTCGACTCTGCAAAGGCATCCACGCATGGCGTGGATCTACCGTGTCGACCAAGGTCGACACCTACCAAAGCGGTGCACGACGCCGTTCTGGCAGATCGCAGAAATCTGTCGGACCCACCCCGCCATCCCACGAAATGCACGCTTTTGCCGTTGAGGTTGCCGGCCAGCGGCCGGCACTACTGGGGTGCAGGGCGCAGCCCTGCCGATGAACCCGACCCTCAGAACATCAGGTTGATCATCAGCACCACCACACAGGTGTAGATCAGCGACAACGGTCCGCCGACCCGCCACATCTCGCGCGGGGTGTAGTTGGCCGGGCCGGTGATCATCGAGATGACCGGATTGGACGCCGTCATCAGATTGTTGGAGGCCGACAGCGCCACGATCAGTGCGAACGCGGTGGGGTTGCCACCCGCCGCCAGCGCCAGATTCACCGCGATGGGCACCATCACGATGGTTGCGCCGACATGGCTGATCACCAGCGAGAACACCGTTGTCAGCAGCGCCAGGGCCAGCTCCAGCACCCACACCGGTATGCCGGTGGGGAGCTTGTCGATGGTATGGCCGGCGACCCAGGCCGCCGCGCCGCTGGAGTCCATCGCCCAGCCGAGCGGGATCAGTCCGGCCATCATGAACACGGTTTTCCAGTTGATCGAGGCATAGGCCTCGTCCATCCGCAGCACGCCCGTCAGCAACATGCCGGCCACGCCGGTCATCAGGGTCAGCGCCACCGGCAGCTTGCTGGTCAGCGCGATCAGGATCGTCAGCGCGAAGATCGCCATGGCGATCTTGAACTTGTGCGGGCGCTGTTCGCCGGTCGGGTAGTCGGTGACCACCACGAAGTCACGGCTCTTGGCGGCCTGCGCCAGGTCGGTCCAGATGCTGTGGAAGACCAGCATGTCGCCAGCGCGCAGCTGCACGTCGCGCACGTCCTCGCGGATCACCTGTTTGTCGCGGTTGATCGCCAGCAGGCTGATGCCGCGCTCCTTGCGCAGGCGCAGGTCGGCCGCACTCTTGCCGATCACGTTCGAGGTCGGCGGCACCACCGCCTCGGAAATGCCCGCGCGGCTGGGATTGAACAGGTCGCCCAGGTGCTTCAGCCGCGAGGACATGCGCAGGAACTGGTTCTGGGCGAAATCGCCGATCTGCTCGCGCGGACCCATCGCGCCCAGCACACTGCCCACCCAGATGCGCATTTCCGCCGGTGGCGCCAGCCGCGTATCGTTGCCGGTCTTCAGCGCCAGCAGCAGCGGCGCGTCATGCAGGCTCTCGGCCTCGCCCAGGGTCATGCCGACCAGCGGGCTTTCGGCGGTGACCACCAGTTCGAACACATCGCCTTCGATGCCGTAGGTCTTGGCGAAGTAGCTCTCGGTACGGGCCGGGGTGACCCCATCGTTGACCAGGGTCTCTTCCTCGATCAGCTTGCGGTCGCCGTAATAGCGGAAGTACAGCAGCGAGGCGATCAGCAGCGCCACGCCGATCGGCAGCGGCGCGAACATGCGCAGCGGCTCGATGCTGGCCAGGCCGGAGGGCAGGTTGTTGTTGGCCGAGGCCAGCAGGTCGTTCAGCAGGATCAGCGGCGAGTTGCCGACCATGGTCAGCGCACCGCCCATCACGATCGCCGCCGAGATCGGCAGCAGCAGCCGCTGCATGGTCAGCCCGGTGCGTGCCGCCAACCGCGAGGCGACCGGCAGGTACAGCGCCATCACCGATGGGTTCTGCATGAAGGACGAGTTCAGGCCGGCAATGGCCGTGGTCATCATCAGCAGGCGCTGCTCGATGCCATGTCCGCGTCGCAGCAGCCAGGCCGCGAGCCGGTTCAGCGCGCCGGTGCGGTCAAGGCCCGCACCGAGGATGGTGGTGGCGATGATGCTCATCACCGCGTTGCCGGAGAAGCCGCCGAAGATCTCCTCCGGGGCGATCAGGCCGGTCACACCCAGTACCACCAGCACCACCAGCGCGACGACGTCCGCTCGGATCCGCTCGAACAGGAACATCGCCATCGTGAAGCCGACCAGCCCGAGTACGAGCTTCATGTCGTTGGTCAGCGTCAGCGCGGTATCCATGTGGGGCGCGGTGTCCTCGGGCGATCGTCAGGTGCGGTCGTACAACAGGTCCCAGACGCCATGGCCGAGCTTCTGGCCGCGGGTCTCGAAGTGGGTCTGCGGCCGCCACTCCGGACGCGGCACGCTGCCCCGCGGACCGGCCCGGTTGACCAGGCCGGCGGTCGCATCGAGCACGTCCCACATCTGTTCGGCGTAGTCTTCCCAGTCGGTGGCGCAGTGCAGGCGGCCGCCCGCACGCAGCTTGCGCACCAGCAGCTCTGCGAAGGCCGGCTGCAGCAGGCGGCGCTTGTTGTGGCGCTTCTTGTGCCACGGGTCCGGGAAGTAGATGCGCACTTCATCGAGCGCGCCATCGGCGATCTCGTTCTGCAGTACTTCCACCGCGTCATGGTGGTACAGGCGCACGTGGTCGGCGTTGTCGTCGGCCAGGGCGTTCAGCAGGCGGCCGACACCGGGCGCGTGCACTTCGATGCCGATGTAGTCGCGCGACGGGTCATGCTGGGCAGCAAAGCGCAGTGCAGCGCCGTTGCCGAAGCCGATCTCCAGCACCTTGTGCGCCGGGCGACCGAAGGTGGCGTCCAGGTCGCGCGGCTGGCCGCTGTAATCCAGGCCGAAGCGCGGCCAGCGTTCGTCGAACGCGCGCTGCTGGGCAGGCGTGAAGCGACCCTGGCGCAGCACGAAACTGCGCACCTCGCGGCGCCCCTCGCTGACGGTGAACGGCTTGGGCGGGGCCTTGGACCCAGCGCTGTCGAAAGGATTGGTCATCAGCCGATCAACCCATCCACCGGCGACGACGCGCTGGCGTAGCGCTTGCGCGGGATGCGCCCGGCCAGGAACGCTTCACGGCCGGCCTCGACCGCCTTGCGCATCGCACTGGCCATCAGCACCGGGCTGCGCGCGCCGGCAATGGCCGTGTTCATGAGCACCCCATCGCAGCCCAGCTCCATCGCGATCGCCGCATCCGATGCCGTACCGACGCCGGCATCGACGATGATCGGCACCCGGGCGTCTTCGATGATCTGCAGCAGGTTGTACTTGTTCTGGATGCCCAGGCCCGAACCGATCGGCGCGGCCAGCGGCATCACCGCAGCGCAGCCGATCTCTTCCAGGCGCTTGGCCAGGATCGGGTCGTCGGAGGTGTAGACCATGACCTCGAAGCCATCCTTGACCAGCTGTTCGGCGGCCTTGAGGGTCTGCATCACGTCCGGGTACAGGGTCTTCTGGTCGCCCAGTACTTCCAGCTTGGTCAGGTTGTGGCCATCCAGCAGTTCACGGGCCAGGCGGCACGTGCGCACCGCGTCTTCGGCGGTGTAGCAGCCGGCGGTGTTGGGCAGGATGGTGAAGCGCTCCGGCGGCAGCACGTCCAGCAGGTTCGGCTCGCCGGGGTTCTGCCCGATGTTGGTGCGGCGGATGGCCACGGTGACGATCTGGGCGCCAGCGGCCTCGGTGGCCAGGCGGGTTTCTTCCAGATCCTTGAACTTGCCGGTGCCGGTGAGCAGCCGCGAGCCGTAGGTCTTGCCGGCGATCACCAGCGAATCGGGGGAGACATGAACGTTCATGGCGCGATTATCGCTTATCCGCCTGAAGATGGGGTCGTCACTTCGATGCCGCCGGGAGGCAGGCGCAGGGGCAGCGCCTGCCTCCCGGCGAGCGCGCAGCGCGGGCGTCGTGCCTCAACCCCCACCCAGGGCGTGCACGATCTCCACCACGTCACCTTCGGCAAGGCGATGCTCGCCATGGCGGCTGCGGCTGACGATCTCGCCATTGACCTCGACCGCCACCCGGCGCTGCAGCAGCTGCTCGGCCTCGAGCAGGTCATGGAGGGTTGCCGAAGCGTGCAGGGTGCGGGGTTCGCCGTTGAGCTGGATGTTCATGGCGGCATTGTCGCGTATGGCCCGTCAGGACGGAAACCATCCGTTCCTCCGCACGGCGCCCGCATCGGCGCAGCCTGCGATTGGCGGGCTGCGCGGCAATTCATGCGGCGGCGCAGCGTGAGCAATCGTCGGTGCGGTGAAACCATTCACCGTGCGCCGGCGTACGCACGCCGGATCCTCAATGACGTCCCCACAGGAGTTCTTTACATGCTGCTCAGCAAACGCCCGATCCGCTCCCTGATGGCGGCCGCGATCGCACTGGCCGCGGTTCCGGCCATGGCAGGCGAATCCCCTTACTCGCACGCGGTGTTCTTCGGCGACAGCCTGACCGACGCGGGCTATTTCCGGCCGCTGCTGCCCCCGGCAACACAGCAGGTCACCGGCCAGTTCACCACCAATCCGGGCTGGGTCTGGTCGCAGCAGGTCGCCAACTACTACGGCCTGAACGGTGCGCCCAACGGCAACGGCCAGAACGGCGACAACTATGCCGCCGGCGGTGCGCGCGTGTCGGTGGAGGTCACTGGTGCCCTGGGGCCCATTCCGTCGCTGAAGACGCAACTCACCCGCTACCTGGCCGCAAATGGCGGCAAAGCCGATGCCAACGCGCTGTACACCGTCTGGGGCGGCGCCAACGACCTGTTCGCGGCCGCTGCGGCGCCGGCACAGGCGCAGGCCATCATCGGCGCGGCCGTCACCGACCAGATCGCCCTGGTCGGCGCGCTGAAGCAGGCGGGCGCCCAGTACGTGCTGGTACCGAACCTGCCCAACGTCGGCCTGACGCCGTCCTTCCGTGGCCCCAATGCCGCCGCCGCCACCGCGCTGTCGGCCGGCTACAACAACGCCCTGTATGGCGGGCTGAAGCAGGCGGGCATCGAATTCATCCCGCTGGATACCTTCACGGTGCTCAGTGAAGTGGCCGCCAATCCGGCCATGTACGGTTTCACCAACGTCACCAGCACCGCCTGCACCATCGACCCGGCCAATTCGACGCAGAGCATCATCGGCTGCAACCCGACGTCCTACGTCAGCCCGGATGCCGCGAAGACCTACCTGTTCGCCGACGGCGTGCATCCGACCACGGCAGGCCATGCACTGCTGGGCCAGTACGCGGTATCCGTGCTGGAAGGCCCGCGCCTGCAGCAGGTGCTCAGCCATTCGGCGCAGACCATCGGCCGTTCGCGCGCCGACCAGGTCGGCATGCATCTGGGCGGTCGTCCGGCTGACGGCCTGTCGTGGTGGGGCGGTGTGCGCGGCGACATGCAGCGTTATGACCACGCCGATCTCTACGACGGCCTGGCGCCGGCCGGCCTGTTCGGTGTCGACTGGTCGCGTGACGGCATGGTCTTTGGCGGCTTCGGTGGCTATGGACGCATGGATGCCGATTTCGGCAACAGCCGCGGCGATTTCACCCAGTCCGACACCACGCTGGGCCTGTTCGCTGGCTGGTACGGCCAGCGTGCCTGGGTCAACGGGCAGGTCAGCTACAGCTGGCTCGACTACGACGTGACCCGCAAGGTGCAGCTGGGTCCGGCCACCCGTGAGCATGGCGGTTCGGCAGATGGCAGCAATCTCACCGCCGCCATCAATGCGGGGTACGAGTTCGGCACCGAGGGCGGCTTCCGCCACGGTCCGGTGGCTGCCGTGATCTGGCAGAAGGTGAAGATCGACGGCTATACGGAGAGCGCCGACGCCGGCACGCTGGCCACTGCGCTGGGTTACAACAACCAGGAGCTGGACTCCACTGTCGGTCGCATCGGCTGGCAGGCGCGCTTCGATGGCGGCACCTTCAAGCCCTACGTGCAGGCCACCTACGACCACGAGTTCGAAGACACCAAGCAGGCCAGCGCCTGGCTGCAGTCCCTGCCGGAGCTGGGCAGCTACCGCGTGCCGGGCCTGAAGTTCGACAAGGACTACGCCACCGTGGTGCTGGGCGCCCGCACGGAGCTGTTCGGGCTGCAGAGCAACATCGGCCTGAGCACCTCCACCGCGCAGAAGCGTGCACGTGACG
The DNA here is from genome assembly GCF_029835135.1 of Stenotrophomonas sp. GD04145. Taxonomy (NCBI): domain Bacteria; kingdom Pseudomonadati; phylum Pseudomonadota; class Gammaproteobacteria; order Lysobacterales; family Lysobacteraceae; genus Stenotrophomonas; species Stenotrophomonas sp. GD04145. Next base: position 14,912 of record NZ_JAODZG010000041.1, read on the forward strand.
CGACGCTGTTTGCCAGCTTCAGCGGCAGTTTCTGACGAACGCACCTTCCCAGGCCCCGCAAGGGCCTGGGAAGGCTGCATGGCAGCGTCGGGCCATGCTCGGCGCATGCGGTGGCCACCATTGCGCAACACCGGCCCGACCGCATAGACTTTCACCACGCGACGCGGGCGTAGCTCAATGGTAGAGCTGTAGCTTCCCAAGCTACTGACGTGGGTTCGATTCCCATCGCCCGCTCCATCTTCCGCAACGATGCGTGTGTTTTCCGGATCGGCCGCGAACCTGGATGTTTCCCCTTTTGCATCTTTCTGTGCCTGCCGGCTCTGTGAGTCGGTGAAGCGTGGGCGCTTCCCGTGCTTGCCGATGGTCTGGCGGGGCGATAAGCCGGTAAAGTGCGGCAACATTCAAGCCAGTGGCAGGGGGGGGGAATGCGGAATCGGATTCTTGCGGTTGCGTTGATGGGTATTGCGGCGGCGTGCACGCCGACCGAAGAAGATGCAAGAAAACAGAAGGTCGAGGCTGATCGGGCCATAGCGGAGGCGGGGGTCCGTCGGGCGCTGAAGGATCCTGACTCGGCAAAGATCGTCATCCGTCAGGCGTTTGCGATGTTCGACGGTACGATTGTCTGCGGGATGGTCAACGCGAAGAACAGCTTCGGCGGCTACACGGGCGACCGCGCGTTCTTGATCAACGTCAATGCGGATGGCAGTACCGGTGCGCCGTCCATTGCCCAGGACGACGTCAGCAGTGCGCTGTCCGTGGAAATGTGTGAATTCCAGCGGGACTACGCCGCACAGCCTGGCCACGTCGGCAAGGCCGTCACGCCGGAGCAGTCCAGACAGCTTGTGGCGGCCTACACCAAGAGGGTGCGGGAGGTCGTTGCACGGATCAATACGGGCCGATAGAACGCGGCAGCCGCAGCCCGACGGCATCGGTGTCGGGCTGTTGCTGGCTGGACTGTGGCGCCCTGTCTCGGCAACCACGCGGCATCATCCGCCCGCCACACGGCCGCGCTATGCTGCGCGCCTGCCGATCGATCCCGCCGCGATGAAGCTCGCCATCCTGTCCCGCAACAGCTCCCTGTATTCCACCCGCCGGCTGGTCGAAGCGGGGCGTGCGCGCGGCCACACGGTGCGCATCCTCGATCCGCTGCGCTGCTACATGCGCATCGCTGCCGACGGATTCTCGATGCACTACAAAGGGCGGCCGATGACCGGTGTGGACATGGTCATTCCGCGCATCGGTGCGTCGATCACGCGATATGGCACCGCGGTCCTGCGCCAGTTCGAGCTGATGGGCGCGCGTACGCCCAATCCGTCCGACGCGATCCTGCGCTCGCGCGACAAGCTGCGCGCGCATCAGCTGCTGGCGGCCAAAGGCATCGACATGCCGGTCACGGTGTTCGGCGACAACCCCGATGACACCGTCGATCTGCTGTCGATGCTGGGGCCGCCGCCACATGTGGTGAAGCTCAACGAGGGAACGCAGGGGCGCGGCGTGATCCTGACCGAGAAGGCCAGTGCCTCGCGCGGGATCGTCGAGGCGCTGCGTGGCCTGTATGCCAACTTCCTCATGCAGGAGTTCATCGGTGAGGCCAAGGGGGCCGATCTGCGGTGTTTCGTGGTCGGCGACCAGGTGGTGGCCTCGATGCAGCGGCAGGCGCCCGAAGGCGACTTCCGCTCCAACCTGCATGCCGGCGGCACCGCCGTGGCGGCCAAGGCCAGTCGCGCCGAACAGCAGGTCGCGGTGCGCTCGGCCAAGGCTCTGGGGTTGTCGGTCTGCGGCGTCGACCTGATCCGCTCGCAGCGGGGCCCGCTGGTGCTGGAGGTCAACTCGACCCCGGGCCTGGAAGGCATCGAGGCAGCCTGCGGAGTGGACGTGGCCATGCGCATCATCGAGCACGTCGAGAAGCTGAAAAAATCCTGATTTTTCAGTAGTTTGAGATTCTCCTTGGGCGGCGAGACGCTGCTTTAACATGCCTTTAATTGGTGCGGGCGTAGGCTTCAGCGAACCGCAGCTCTGCCTCTCAGCAGGATCGGTATCGGGATACGACTTCAGGCCCAGGCGGGTGCACCGCCTGGGCCTTTTTTATGCGCGTCCGTAGGCCACGCGCCACTTGTGGCGGCCCGGAGGCGCTCGTAGAGTTGGGCCTTCGTTCCGATGGACCGGGAGGTAGGCGATGTATCGCGTCACGATGATCGCGTTGGTGCTGTGCCTGTCGGGCGCTGCTGTCGCCAAGACAGAGAAGAGCGCCCTGCAGATGGATCGCCAGGCTCCGGTTGCCGGCCAGGTCCAACAGGTCGAGAAGGCGCTGCAGGCGCCGGAGTACGCCGAACTGAGCGCCGATGACCGCAGCCAGATCCAGCAGGCGCTGGCCCGCATCACCCAGCGCATGGGGGGCCGGCAGCGGGTCGATGAGCTGCCGCCGCAGATACAGGCGCAGGTGTTCAACGACCAGGAGCGGGTCAATCAGCTGCTCGCCCGCGCGCACGACGACAGCCGCCAGGTCTGTACCTACCAGCGCACCACCGGCAGCAACATGCCCAAGGGCCGTTGCCTCACTGTCGCCGAACGTCGCCGCATCGAAGAAAAGGGCAAGGCGCTGATCAATGACCAGCGCACGTTCAACAATCTCAACCCTGCCAGCAACCGGTAGGCCGTCCGCCGCCCCCACGCGTGGCACTTGCTGGCGTGAAGGTGGTGCGAATACAGTCGGCTCTCAACTCAGACAAGGATCCGTTTGCCATGAAGTCCCTCCTTTTGCCTGCGCTCCTGTTCTCCGGATTGGCCCTGGCCGCCACCGCTTCCGCATCCAAGCAGGGCGGCGAGGTCTTTGCCTCCGGCAAGCCGCTGCAGCAGCAGCTCGAGCGCATCGAAGTCGAACTCAACGACGGCGAGACCTACAGCGAGCTGACGATGGCCGACCGCAGCCGGGTCCGCGAAGCGCTGGTGCGCCTGCGCGCTGCCGTGGAGCAGTACCCGAACCGGGATCTGATGCCTGAACGGGTACGAACCGATGTCATCAACGACCAGCAGGTCGTGAACACGGTTTTGACACAGTCACGTGAAGATAGTCGTCTAATATGCCAACGTGAGAAAGCCACGGGTTCGAACCGGCACACGACGCAGTGCATGACTGTCGCCGAGCGCGCCCGGCAGAAGGACAAGGCACAGCGTGATCTGGGCCAGGCCCAGCGCGTCGGAAAATTCGTCAACTAGAGGTGACAGTGAGAATCCTGGTAATCGAAGACAACAGCGACATTGCGGCCAATCTGGGCGACTACCTCGAGGACCGGGGCCACACCGTGGACTTCGCCGCCGATGGCGTGACCGGACTGCATCTGGCCGTAGTGCACGAGTTCGACGCGATCGTGCTGGATCTCAACCTGCCGGGAATGGACGGAATCGAGGTCTGCCGCAAGCTTCGCAATGAAGCACGCAAGCAGACCCCGGTGCTGATGCTGACCGCTCGTGACTCGCTGGACAACAAGCTGGCGGGTTTTGATTCCGGTGCGGACGACTACCTGATCAAGCCGTTCGCGCTGCAGGAAGTGGAAGTGCGTTTGAACGCGCTGTCCCGACGTGGCAAGGGGGTGCAGACCCGCGTGCTGGAAACCGGCGACCTGGAGTACAACCTGGACACGCTAGAAGTGCGCCGCCAGGGCAAGCTGCTGCAGCTCAACCCGACCGCACTGAAAATCCTGCAGGCGCTGATGGAAGCGGCGCCGGCCGTGGTCACCCGCCAGGAACTGGAAACCCGCGTGTGGGGCGAGGAACTGCCCGACTCGGATTCGCTGCGCGTCCATATCCACGGTCTGCGTGCCGTGGTCGACAAGCCGTTCGAAGTGCCGCTGATCCAGACCCGCCATGGCATCGGATACCGCATCGCCACCCCGGAAAGCTGATCCCGTGGCAACCAAGGGGGAGCGCCGGCGCACGCCGTATCGGCGCCGCCTGCGCAGTCGAATCATCGTGTCATTCGTGTTGTTGGGCTTCTGCCTGACAACACTGTTCGCGTTCGCTACCAACTGGGCCCGGATACGGGTGGAGAACCAGTTGGTCGAGGATGTGATCAACCACAACATTGAAGAATACGCCCGTCGCTTCTACGAGCACCCCGGACGCAATCCGGCCGTGCCGGTACAGCAGATCCGCGCGTATGCCTATTCGGCGGACAAGTTCGACAAGGCGCGTGAGTCCTGGCCGCAATGGGCTGACCTGCAGACCGGCAACTACAACCTCAGCGGGACCGACGAACAGGGGCAGCCGTACGCCTACAAGCTTGCCGTGCGCAAGGCCGACGATGCGTGGTTCTTCCTGGCCTATGACATGACCGACAGCATGCGCGGCAGCAAGCAGCTCAACCGCGCGCTGGTGCTGTCGGTGCTGGTGTTCAGCCTGCTGTCGCTGGTGCTGGGCTGGTGGTCGGCCTCAAAGGTGATGAAGCCGGTATCGGACCTGGCGGCCCGCCTGCGCGCCTACCGGGGCGGCACCAGCGAGCCTGAGCCGCTGGCGCCGCGCTTCCCCGACGACGAAGTGGGCCAGCTGGCCCAGGCGCTGGACGACTACTCCTCGCGATTGACCGAAGTGGTGCAGCGCGACCGGGAATTCAATGCGGACGTCAGCCACGAACTGCGCACGCCGCTGGCGGTGATCCGCGGCGCCACCGAGCTGCTGCTGACCCGTCCCGGCCTGGATGAAAAGGTGCTGCAGCGCCTGCAGCGCATCCAGCGTGCCGAGCAGCAGTGCAGTGATCTGATCGGTGCTTTGCTGCTGCTGTCGCGGAACGAGCGGGGGCAGGGCACCAGCAATGTTGCCCGCGTGGCCGAGCAGCTGCTGGACGCGCACCGCGCGCAGCTGGGTGGCAAGCCGCTGGAACTGGCACTGGAGGGCGAGCGCAACCTGGTGATCGACGCGCCTGAGGCCGCGCTTTCGGTGGCGCTGGGCAACCTCATCGGCAACGCGGTGAAGTACTCGCAGGATGGCGAAGTGCGCGTGCACGTAGGGGCCAACTCGGTCTCGGTCACCGACAGTGGTCCGGGCCTGAGCGAGGAAGATGCGGCCAAGCTGTTCCAGCGCGGTTACCGCGGTACGCACGCGGGCCATTCGCAGGGCGGCGGCATCGGCCTGTCGATCGTCAGCCGCCTCTGCGACCTGTACGGCTGGCAGGTCAGCGTGCGCCCCGGGGGCGAGCGCGGCGTGATCGCAACGCTGACGTTCTCGCCCAGGCCGCTGTAGCAGATCCTTTGCCTGCCGAGCAGGGCCCGGCCCTACAGGGACGCCTCTTCCAGGGCGTCGCTGTCGCTAACGGCATGAACGTATCTGTTCTGCACGGCCAGACACCCGGCGCGCGCACGCTCTGCCGCGTCCGCTGCGTGTCCGATCTCACGGTTCCGGGTAGTCATAGGGCAGTTGACGCTTTTACCTCCTGATTGCCGGACGTGCAGATGGCCAAGATGCCAGTCCGCGCACTTTGCTGGCTGTCAGGAGCATCGCCATGTCGCATCGCATCCGTTACCCCAACCTGCATCAACTGGTCGGTGATTCGATCAGCCAGTTGTCTCCGGACGTCGCCCAGCGCGTCGAGGACGTACTGTCCCGCTGCGACGGCCAGATGCCGGCCCAGCAGACGCCAGTCGACGCCGGCGGCGTCAGCGCCGACGCAGCGCAGCCTGCCGATCTCAGGCGCGCCGTCGAAGGTCTCGGCACCCTGACCCGGGTGATGTACGCCGCGCACATCGCGCGCACGCGGGGCGGCCAGCAGAACGTGCTGCCACCGGGCGCGATGGAAGGCCTGATTCTGGCCGCGCGGGAACTGACGTGTCACGTGCAGCAGCAGCTGCAGGCCGAGAGAATCAGGGGGACAGCCACATTGCAGTGATGGCCGGGGACGCCGCAACGACGATTCTGCAACGCCGGGCACGTGCCCGGCGTCAGCTCGCGGCCAGCGCCAGGCGCAGCAAACGTCATCGCAGGTCATGCCTGCCGAGGGAGCTGTCATGCATCATCGATCATCATCATTCACTGCCGCATGCGAGGCGTCTTCGCGTGTCCATCGGTTCTGCGGGCCAACCGCCACGCGGCTGATTGTCGAGCGATGGCATGGGCACGAGTCGTTGTCTGGGGAGTTGCGCTGCCAGATCGACCTGTTGGGTGACGAACACGAACAGGATCTGGACGACTGGTTGACGCGGCCCGCAAGCATCACCACCCGCCTTCCGGAAGGAGGAGAGGTCGTCCGCGTCGGACTGATCCGCAGCGTTGAACGTGTGGCCTGTGTTGGCAGTCTGGTGCGTTACCGCGTCCATCTGGCGGACTGGACAGCCTGGCTGCACGACAGTCGCCACAGTCGAGTATTCCAGGATGAGGACGTCGCCAGCATCATCGATACCGTGCTTTCGGAACACGCACCCCTTGCACACTGGTGCTGGCACGCTGGCAGCCCGAGTACGCTGGACCGGCGGTGCCGGGGGTATCGCGTGCAGTATCGCCAGTCGGACATGGCGTTCCTGCAGCAGCTGATGGCCGAGGAAGGACTGGGCTGGTGCATTCGAGCACGGCCTGAGGCGCCGGGTGGACATACGCTGATGATCATTGGCGACAGTACGCAATGCAGCGTGCTCCCGGGTCTTCGGCGGGTGCACCGGACGCAGCGGGTGGTGGACAGCCCGGGCATCGCGTTCCTGCATGAGTCCCGCAGGGTGGTGCCAACCCGAATGACACGCGTGACGGACAATGACGATGCGTTCCGTGTGATATCGGCAAGCCTGCCCGTGCGTGACGCGGCGGATGGTCCTTTGGAAGACTACTCGCCAGCACGCCACGCGGCGTGGCAGACCACACGTGAAGCACTGGCCGAGGTGATGCGGGAGGCTGAAGCGGCACTGTGCGACCAACGGCGCTGGACGGGCGAGGGGACCGAGCCGGACTTCGAGCCGGGCGAGGCATTCGAGGTGCTGCCGGTGCCGGGTCAGAGAGCGGCGCCCGCGCTGTTGCTTACGGCAGTGAACCATGCCGGAGTCAATCTGCTGCCGTCGGTGGCCGAACTACAGCAGGACCTGCCGGCCTGCACGCTGCCCGATACCGTGCCCGCAGCACGCGCGCAGGCACTGGGGTACGCAAACCGGTTCCAGGCCATCCCGCTTGAGCAGCGGTGGCGACGTCGGTTGGAGGACCCGGACTATCGTCCCACCGCGCCTGGACCACAGTTGGCCACCGTGCTGGGCGGCGATGACGGCGCACCGTTGCACATGGACAGCGCAGGACGCATCCGTGTGCGGTTTGGCTTCGCCACCGATGGCAGGGCGGAAAGTGGATGGCTGCGTGTCGCCCAGCGCTTCGCCGGTCCTGGCGTTGGCAGCCAGTTCCTGCCCCGCGTGGGTCAGGAGGTAGTGGTGGACTTCATCAACGGAGACATCCGCAGGCCCCTCGTGGTCGGTGCGCTCTACAACGGTCGCGGGGAATCGCGTCCGGATGCCTTGGCACTGGCCAGTGATGCGACCTCCAGCGCCCAGAACAATCTGGCCGGTGGTCAGGCGCCACGTTGGCATGCCGCTGGCGCCGGCGAATGCGCCCAGCGCAACGCGGGTGCAATCTGGGGCATCAGTTCGCAGAGCTGGGACGGCCAGGGGGGCAGCAGCCTCGAATTCGATGACAGCGACAGCCAGCTGCAGGTCAGGCTGGGTACCACCCAGCGCCACAGTTCCCTCAGTTTGGGCCAGTTGCGTCACCAGCAGCACAACTTTCGCGGCAGCCTGCGCGGAAACGGATACGAGCTGCGTAGCGACGCATGGGGATCGGTACGTGCCACGGCAGGTCTGTGGCTGGACAGCACGGCGCGAACTTCCAGTGATCCCGCGGGTCTGCGGATGGCACCGGTTGCGCTGCTGCGGCAGACCCTGGTGCTGGGACAGACGTTTGATGACGCAGCGCGGCGGCACCAGACGATACGACTGCGCGGTTGTGTCCGGCAGGCCAGCGGCTCATCGGTGTTGCAGGTTCTGGCCGACAGCGTGGCAGCGTCGCGGAGCATCAGCACCGCCGGTGAGCAGGTCCCCGCCACACGGTCGCCCGTGCTGGGCCTGTCGGCACCGACTGGCATCTGCCAGGTGGCCGGTCAGGCGTTTCAGATGGGAGTTCGGGACTGCACGCTGTTGGCCAGTGGCGGCAGCTCCGCGGCCATCGTCGTCGGCCATGCCCGCTGGCAGGGACGCCAGGCCATCGGTGTATTGGCCGGTGCGGCGCACCGCGCGGATCAGACGGGTTTGAGCGTAGTGGCCGGCGAACAACAGCTTGACCTGCAGGCCCAGGCCGACGCGGTGCTTCTGCAGTCACGGGCCCGTCTGCGGGCGACAAGCGGCCAAGGCGAGGTGCAGCTGGCGGCCGGTCGCGCCCTGCACATCGCCACTGCGGAGGGTGCCGCGATCACGCTGACTGATGGACATCTGCGGGTGACGTGCCCGGGTACGCTGACCTTCAGGGCGGGCCGGCGGACCTTCGTCGGTCCGGCGCAGGAACTGTTTCCCCTGCCGCAGTTCCCGCAGACGATCTGTGTGGAGTGCCTGCAGAAGGCGATGCAGGCCGGATTGCCATGGTCCTTGAAGAATGGTTGAGCCTGCCTGGATTGACCCATGGCAGCACACCGGGCTGCCGTGGCAGGGCACTGACGAAGAGACGGCAAACGCCCTGCCTGCACATGTTCTAGTGGACAGGGCATTCGCGCCGACTGCCTGCGAATCGCTGCACGCGCTGTCAGCCAGCATCCAGCCACTGTTCAAGCATCGCTACGCGGGCGAGGGCCTGGACCGCTTGTCGCCCTGCCTGCTCACCCTTCCCGATGATGCCCGCGCACGCGAGCGGTGCTGGCAGGCGCTGTTGGCCCTGAGCCGTGGTGCGCCAATGCTGTCCGTCCTGCGTGCTACGGCCGAACCGGAGGCGCTGATCCACCACCTGCGACGCATCTGGGAAGGCGAGTCCAGCGCGGGAGAGCCCTGGCTGCTGCGCTGGGCTGACGGGAGAGCGGCAGCCGTCCTGCTTGAAGCGTTGGATGGAGATCAACGCAGACGTGTGCTGGCCGGACTGCAGGACTGGTATCTGCCCACCCGTACAGGAGGCTGGATGCGCGTGGCAGGCGCCGGGGGACCACTGTTCGCTATCGATGCCAGCCCCTTGATGTTCACCGCCGTACAGGAAGCGGCGCTACGCCGGCAGAGCCAGGCCGATGCCATCGCCCGCTTCGTGCTGCAGCGGCCATCACTGCGACCGGACAACATGATGCCTTCACATGTACATCGTTGTGCGGAAGTCGTGCTTGCGCGCTTGGCGCGGCGCGGTATCGACCACCTGGCGCTGGCACACCGGATGACAGTCAAGGCCGTTACCGCGTGGGATGCGCGCTCTGCCGGAGAGGACGCATGAGCCCTCGATCAGGATGGAGGGTGCTGCTGTCTGCGGTTGTACGCCGTTGCGTGCCTACGGTGGGGGCGCATGAAGTGCGGCTCATTCCCGGCGAGTCTGGTGGATGCTGCGGACTGCGAAAGGATCATACCCCGCTGTGCGGCCACAACCTGGGACCCAATTGAATGACACCCCCTGACCAAATGAAGGTCGTGACCAAATTGTTGACGAGGCTTGCCCTGATCTGCCTTGCACTGCTGGCCCTGGCAGGTGTCGTGCTCAAGTTCATGGACTTCAGCATCGGGCCGACGCCTCCGGATCCCACGAAGCCAGTAATTATTGAGCCTGATACTGGCCACGACATCACCGGTGCTCCTGCAGAAATGCATTTGAAAATTGGTATCGCCAACTACTCGGATGAAGGGCTGGGTGCTGTTTTCATTAATGATGCGTGGGGTGGAGGTATTCAGCCGAAGGCCAGCAGTAACGGGCGCACGTGTTGTGTGACGCTTCCTCGTCTTTGGCATCCGGGCCTGAAGGTCAGCGTGGCTTATCGAACAAGCAGCATGTTCCTGAAAGATCCGAGTAGCTACGTGGAAAAGGACGTTCCTGTGCCGCGCTATGCCCCATTTTTTGATGGCTTCATCTATTTCATGTACTTCCCGGATAACCAGGTGCGGGTGGTGGCCACTCCCTACTCCCCAGGATATCCGGGCTTCGCTTACGACCTCGACTTCGGCGACGGACATGGTGATCCAGAAAGGATCAGGAAATTTCTGGAAGCCACTGCAGGCGAGGAGGCGAAATAGTGAGGGTAAGGGTATCTACTACGACGACAGAGCATCCGACGCGACTGAGCTCCGTTGAAGCGGCGCGATACGCAGCCTCATTGTCGGAATCTGGATCCGACTGCGGTGTGGACGTGTCAGTAGGCTGCTTCTTTGATGGGACGCGTAACCACAGGCTGGCCTCCAAGAGACGCGGGGACAAGAGTGACAGCAACGTGTCGCGGCTGTTCGATGTCTATGATGCTGACCAATTGCGCCGTGAGGGGCAACGTAGAAAAAAGTTCTCCAGCTATATCCAAGGCGTAGGCACGGAAGCGCTGAAAGAAGTTGGCGATACCGGCACCGGATGGCACGCCCGAGCCGGCGCTGCAGCAGGCTGGGGTGGCGAGGGCCGGGTGAACTGGATGCTGATGCAGGTCCAGGACCACCTCCTCGATCATTTCACAGGTATTACCGTCACTAAAGCAATGGGCTCCGGCTCCACCGTTCCCGTCGCGCGGAAGATGAGTGCCGATCTCCGCCTGAGCCTTCAGGACGTGGAGCGCTTGGCTCAGGCAGCACGAATGCGCAAATTCGCTCAGCGGCGGCTTCTGGAACATGGTCGGTGCCTTGCAGCGCGTGCGTGGCACCCACTTGGCCTGCGCCGATCACTCATCGCGCCGGGCAGTATTGCAGGAACGCCGCGCGTTTCTCGCGAAGAAGGTGGCCCCGTTCCAGGCGCAGAATCCGCGGGCGGACCGCATCCGCCTGTCGATCTTCGGCTTCTCGCGGGGCGCGGCAGAGGCACGCGTATTCTGCAACTGGCTGGGCGATGCCTGCGATCCCGGACCGGGTCCGCTGCGCCTGTGTGGCATTCCCGTGCAGATCGATTTCATGGGCTTGTTCGATACGGTCGCTTCGGTGGGTGCCGCGCAGAGCTTCTTTGAATCGGTACTCGATGGTCACGGCATGCGCCATAACCGGGGACACTGCTGAATGACGCATTCAGACCAAATGAAAGTAGTGACGAAATTGTTGACGAGGCTCGCCCTGATCGGCGTTGCGCTGCTGGCCTTGGCAGGTGTCGTGCTCAAGTTCATGGAGTTCAGGATCGGGCCGCCGCCACTGGACCCTTCGAAGCCGATCATTATTGATTTCGCTTCTGGCCATGACATCACCGATGCGCCATCGGAAATGCATCTGATGATTGGTGTGGCCAACTACTCGGATGATGGACTGGGCACGGTGTACATCAATGATGCCTGGGGCGGCGCGATGCGGGCCCGCGCGAGTGGAAATGCCGCCACTTGCTGCGTGACCTTGCCCCGTCTCTGGCATCCCGGGCTCAAGGTAACTGTGGCCTACCGCACCACCAGCATGTTCTTGAAAGATCCCACAAGCTACGTGGAAAGGGACGTCCCTGTGGCGCCCTACAAGCCCTTCCTGGATGGCTTCATCTATTTCATGTACTTCCCGGATGACCAGGTGCGAGTGGTAGCGACACCGTATTTTCCTGGTGTTCCGAAGTTCCAGTACGACATAGAGTTCGCTAGCCGTGAGCGCGACGAAGAGAGGGTCGCGCAGTTCCTGTTGGAAACTTTGCCCAAGGAGGTGGATGAATGAGAGTGGCGGCATCTTCTCCAGCTTCTGACAATATGACCGAATTGAATGATCGCGAAGCCGCTCGCAACGCTGGAGCAAGTGCGGGGTCATCCTCAGATTGTGGTACTGATCTCTTTCTTGGTTGCTTTTTCGATGGAACGCGAAACCACAGACTGAACTCCCTTCGTCGGCAAGATAAGACGGAATCAAACATCTCACGACTCTTTGATGTCTTTGACCGCGATCAAGGTTCAAATTCCGATAAGCGTGCCACCCGCTTCGCGAGCTACATCCAAGGCGTAGGCACGGAGGCGCTGAAAGAAGTCGGCGACACCGGCACAGGCTGGCACGCGCGCGCCGGCGCGGCAGCCGGCTGGGGCGGCGAGGGTCGGGTGAACTGGATGCTGATGCGGGTCCAGGACCATCTCTTGACCCATTTCGCCGAGACCACCGTCACCTCCGCCATGGGCTTTGATTCTACTGTCCCGGTCGCGCGGAAGATGAGTGCCGATCTCCGCCTGAGCCTTCAGGACGTGGAACGCTTGGCTCAGGCAGCACGAATGCCGCTGTCCAACTATCTGGCTGTCAACCAAGGCGAGAAGGAGCTCGATCTGCGCAACTCGCTCAGCGGCGGCTTCTGGAACATGGTCGGTGCGCTGCAGCGGGTGCGTGGTACCCATCTGACCCGCGCCGATCACGCGGCGCGCCGCGCGGTATTGCAGGAGCGACGGGCGTTCCTGGCGAAGAAGGTGGCCCCGTTCCAGGCCCAGAATCCACGCGTGGACCGCATCCGCCTGTCGATCTTCGGCTTCTCGCGGGGCGCGGCAGAGGCACGCGTATTCTGCAACTGGCTGGGTGATGCCTGCGATCCGGGGCCGGGTCCCCTGCGCCTGTGTGGCATTCCCGTGCAGATCGATTTCATGGGCCTGTTCGACACCGTCGCCTCGGTGGGGGCCGCGCAGAGCTTCTTTGAATCGGTGTTCGACGGCCATGGTGGTTGGGCCGCAGCCGAAGACCTGCGCATTCCCGCCGACGTACGCCGCTGCGTGCACATGGTGGCCGCACATGAAGTACGCGGTTCGTTCCCGGTGGATCTGGTGGATGGCGTGAACTGCGAACAGATCATCTACCCTGGGGTGCATTCGGACGTAGGTGGCGGGTATGCACCGGGCGAGCAGGGGCGTTCGCCGAATGACGCTGACAAGCTCTCGCAGATTCCGCTGTGCGACATGTACCGGCATGCGCTGGCGGCGGGAGTGCCGCTGGTGCCGATGGACGAAGCGGACAAGGAAACCGCAGGTCAGTTCGAGATATCCCCTGGGCTGCGCCAGCACTACAACGCCTATCTGCAGGCGATGGCGCCATTCCTGCCGGGCACGAATCCCGCGTCCAAGGCCAATCGCACGGCGACGCTGATGTACGCGCACTATCGCCAGTACCTGTTGTGGCGGCGCCAGCATCTGGATGATTTTGCCAGCCTGCCTGCCTTCCAGAGGGCGTCGGCACAGGACCGTGCGGATCTGCGCGGCGGAAACACCGAGCTGGCAATGGAAGTGAGCGGGATGCGCTACAACAACGCGACACAGCGCATCCGTAATGCACCGGTAAGCACGCCGCACCACGGCATGCTCGCGTTGCCGCCCTACAAGAGCATTCCGGCAACGGACTTCGTGCAGGCGACGCTGCGCGGCCAAAAGGAGCAGCAATGGCTGGATGGTCATATCGAGCAGATATGGGCGTCGCGGCAGGTGCCATCGGAACCCGTGGCGACGTTTCTGGATGGCTACGTGCACGACTCGCGGGCCTGGTTCAAGCCGTTCGGCCTGGACGATGACGAGTGGCTGCACGTGCAGCAGCGCGAACGTGATACCTATCGGCAGCGGATGCAGGAGTTGGACGCGATGGAGCGGGCCCACCGGCAGGAGCGGGAGCGCATGCAACGGGCTGGGCAGACGTTCCAGCCGCGGGTGCCGTTGGCGATGTCGGTGCAGGAGTTGGAGGAACTGACGGCATGGCGCAAGCACCCCGAGAATTATGACGACGCCCTGCAGCTGACGGGGCGCGAGTACTACTGGCAGTGGGGCTACCTGCGCTGGCGCACCTGCTATCTCAACCCGCCCGGTGTGGCCGTCGCGGAAGCGGCATTGCGCAGGGGGAGTGCTGTGGAAGATGCGGCGGCCTAGAAGGTCAGGCAGCGTGTGCTCGGCCTGACGGATGCTCCGCGTCGCGCGGGTTGTCGCAACCGGCGCGCACGGTGCGGCGGTATCACTTCATCAGCAGGGCCCATCACGACAAGTGCGTGATGCGTGCCGCGCCCTCGGCGTGCACCACTGCGCGAATCGCTACAGCCACCC
>NZ_JAODZG010000042.1:0-28994 GCF_029835135.1 Stenotrophomonas sp. GD04145
TCCACCGATGAGCGACACCCCCCGCATCGCTTTCCTGGCAAGCACCACCGAAGCTGCGCAGATGGCCCGCGCGGCCATGGTCGCGCGCTTTGGCGACCATGCCCCCGAGCAGGCCGACGTGCTCTGCCCGCTGGGCGGTGATGGCTTCATGCTGCAGACGCTGCATCGTCACGGCCACCTGGGAAAACCGGTGTTCGGCATGAAGCTGGGCACCGTAGGTTTCCTGATGAACCAGTACCGGGGCGACGACGACGTCAATGCACGCATCGCCCGCGCGGAACCGGCCAACCTGCGTCCGCTGGAGATGGTGGCGCTGACCGAATCGGGCACCAGCACCGGTTCGCTGGCGTACAACGACGTGTCCCTGCTGCGGCAGACCCGCCAGGCTGCGCACATCGGCATCGACCTCAATGGGCAGGAGCGGGTGGCCGAACTGATCGGCGACGGCGTGCTGGTTGCCACGCCCGCAGGCAGCACCGCCTACAACTATTCGGCCCACGGACCCGTGCTGCCCTTGGGCTCGCACACCATCGCGCTGACGCCATTGGCACCGTATCGCCCGCGACGCTGGCGTGGTGCCATTCTCAAGGCGGATACGGAGGTGCGCTTCCGCGTGCTGGACCCCTACAAGCGGCCGGTCAGCGTGACCGCCGATTCGCACGAGACGCGCGACGTGGTCGAGGTGACCATCCGCGAGTCGCGCGACCGCCGGGTGACATTGCTGTTCGACCCGGAACACAATCTGGAAGACCGGATCCTGAGCGAACAGTTCGTTTTTTGAGGACAATAGGTTGCCGGTCGCGTCGACCGCCAGAAGGACCCCCACCGATGGGTGACAACTCCCCCCGTTTGCTGACCGTCGCGGTGACCTCGCGCGCCCTGTTCGATCTCGAGGAAAGCCACGCGCTGTTCGAGACCGATGGCGTGGCGGCCTATGCGGAGTACCAGCGCCAGCACGAGGACGACATCCTCGGTCCCGGCGTGGCCTTCCCGGTGGTGCGCAAACTGTTGGCGCTGAACCAGGGCGCCAGCCCGGAGAACCCGCGCGTCGAGGTGATCCTGCTGTCGCGCAATTCGGCCGATACCGGCCTGCGCATCTTCAATTCGATCCAGCACTACGGCCTGGGCATCATCCGTGCCACCTTCACCGCCGGTGAGCCGACCTGGCCCTACGTGAAACCGTTCGGCACCGATCTGTTCCTGTCGGCCAATCCGGAGTCGGTCCGCAGTGCGCTGCGCCACGGAATCGCCGCTGCGACGATCCTGCCCAAGCCACCCGGCGAGACCGCCGCGGCCGCCGCGGACCAGATCGACACCGGCCGACCGTCCGGCCAGCTGCGCATTGCCTTTGACGGTGATGCGGTGATCTTCGGTGATGAAAGCGAGCGCATCTCGCGCGAACAGGGGGTCGAGGCATTCGGCCGCCACGAGCGCGAACGTGCGCGCGAACCGCTCAGCGGTGGCCCGTTCCGCGGCTTCCTGTCCGCGCTGCACACGCTGCAGGAGGTGTTCCCGGCCGGTGACAGTGCGCCGATCCGCACGGCGCTGGTCACCGCCCGCTCTGCGCCCGCGCACGAGCGGGTGATCCGCACGCTGCGCGAATGGGGCGTGCGCCTGGACGAGGCGCTGTTCCTGGGCGGCCGCCACAAGGGGCCGTTCCTGCAGGCCTTCGGTGCCGACATCTTCTTCGATGATTCGCAGCACAACATCGACAGTGCCCGCGAACACGTTGCCGCGGGCCATGTGCCGCACGGTGTCGCCAACGAGGGATGACGCGGCAGCGCCGGGCCACGCCCGGCGTTCTCCGTCATGGGGCGTCGGCCATTCCCAGCTGCACGTCAACCACTTTCCAGCGCAGCCCCTGCGGTTCCAGCACGACCTTCAACGGTGGTTGGCCGGGGCCGCGATCAACGTCGACGACGAAGCGGTCGAACGCTTCGAAACGGTGGCGGGCGTTCTTCAAAGGCCGTGCCGGTTCGGTCGCCGCGAAGGCATCTCCGCCCTGCAGCTCGTTGCGCCCACGCTTCCACAGCACATGGCCCTGCAGCATCGCACCGATGCCGGCCGGGGTCATCAGGGTGTCCACCGCTGCGCCCCCAAGCTGGTCGCCCAGGCCGTAGAGCAGGGCGCCGAACGGACTGCTGGCCACATCGGCGCCGGCCTGGCGCACGAGGTAATCATTGAGTTGCGCACGCAGGCTGACGCGCACGCGCGGAAAGTCGACGTAGCGTTCCAGTGCGGCGGTATCGCGCTGTTCGATGGCCTTGGACAGACCCTGT
This sequence comes from Stenotrophomonas sp. GD04145, assembly GCF_029835135.1. Taxonomy (NCBI): domain Bacteria; kingdom Pseudomonadati; phylum Pseudomonadota; class Gammaproteobacteria; order Lysobacterales; family Lysobacteraceae; genus Stenotrophomonas; species Stenotrophomonas sp. GD04145. The sequence continues at coordinate 2,280 of NZ_JAODZG010000042.1, forward strand.
ATGGTCAGGTAGGGGCCGCCGAACCACACGCCGGCGAGGGCAATCACCAACAGGGCCACGATCGCAGTGAGCTTCTTCATGCCGCCAGACTGCCGCAAGTGCGGCCGGGCGGGGTGAAGACTCAATGACTGGGCGAACCGCTGCCGTCGCCATAGGCCGCGACCAGGCGTTGCCGGTCGGCGGGGCGCAGTGCTTCGGGTCGCGTGGCCAGCACCTCCTCCAGACTGCCGACGCGGGTAGTGCCCAGGATGCCGGCGGCCACGCCGGGGTGGCCCAGAACGTAGGCAAACGCAGTCTGGGCCGGACGCTGGCTGTCGATCGCCGCAATGGCCCGGCGCATCGCACGTGCGCTGCGCATCAGACGGCGGCTGCTGGGCTTGAGCCACGCGCGCGCCAGGTACCAGGCATCGGCCAATCTCGGCCGGCGAGGCTGGCTGGGCAGCAGGTGGCCCTGTGCGAGCACCGTGCCTGCCAGTACGCCGATTCCGGCCGCATGCAGCTGGTCGATCAGCGGCGCACGATCCTGCTGCAGCGCGTTGTAGTCCAGCAGAACCACGTCGAATGCCTGTGGATGCGCAAGCATCCAGTGCAGCGTCGAGGCCGAGTGGGTGTTGATGCCGGTGGCGCGGATCAGGCCACGTTCGCGCAGGCGCTGCAGCGCATCGAGCAGATCGTCGTTGATGTCGTGCGCGGTGGCGCCATGCAGCTGGTAGATGTCCAGGTAATCCAGGCCAAGGTTGCGCAGCGAGGCTTCGCAGCTGGCGGTGATGGCCGCAGGCGAGAAATCGCGCTGTTCTGCGCCACTGATGCCGGCCTGTCCGGTCAGTGTGCCGCCCTTGCTGGAGATGACCAGTGACTCACGCGGGTAGCGGGCCAGCAGCGGCCGCAGGATGCGGCCCAGGCGCGGTTCGGCATGGAAGCCGGAGTAGTTGTGGCCGGTGTCGAACAGGTTCACGCCCTGGGCCAGCGCGTGCTCGACGATCGCTGCGGCGGCATGCTCGGCAAAGCGGCGATGGCCCCAGAAGCCCGAACAGCCCAGCCCGACCGGCGATACGGACAGGCCGGTGCGGCCGAGCGGGCGGCGTTGCCGGGCCAGTGGCATCAGAACTCCAGATCCAGTGCCGCGCACAGATAGTCGACGAAGGGGCCGAGCGCGGCCAGATCCTTGCCGAGCGTGGACAGCAGGCGCGGCCCGGTCATCGTCTCATCGTCCAGCGAGCGCCACATCACCCAGTTGCGATGCTTGAGATCGTCGATGAACTCGAAATCGGCGGGGAAGCCACGCGGCGGCCTGACCAGCTTCTCGCTCTGCTCGAAATCGAAACGCCGGCGCAGGGCGGGTGCATGCGCTGCGGCCTTCCAGCTGCCGGGGTTGTCCAGGATGAAATGGCGCACGCGGCGCTGGGTGTCCGGTTCGGGGTGCCACAGGCCGGCACCGACGAAGCTCTCGCCCGGCTGCAGATGCACGTAGAACGACGGAGCGGCCACTTCGCGGCGGCGTTCATGGAACAGGCGTGCGCCCTGCCAGGTCTTGTACGGCGATTTGTCGTTTGAAAAGCGCGCATCGCGATGGATGCGGAACAGCGAACCACCGACGCCACGGGTATCGGCACGGAAATGCGCGCTGACCTCGGCCAGCGCGGGCTGCAGGTCGCCCAGCAGGCGCAGGAACGGCTGCCGTACATGGTCTTCGTACTGCTGGCGATGGTCGTTGAACCAGGCCTTTTCATTGTGACGCGCAAGGCTGCGCAGGAACCTGAAACTGGCGTCGCTGAAATAGGTGCTCACAAGCTCTCCTGCAGATGCTGGCCCCAGTCGCGCAGCGATTGCAGCAGGGCCAGGCGGCGATCGTCGTCCGGCGCCTCGGCGGCCAGTGCATCGAGCTGCTGCTGGTACTGGGGCAGGTTGAGTTCGCCCAGGCGGCCGTCACCGAGCAGGCGCTGGCGGCGGTAGTCCTGCCAGCGCTGGCGCTCGGCCGGTGCCAGGGTGTCGGGATGGTTGCGGGCGCGATAGCGGAACAGCAGTTCGGGCAGGCGCGGATCGCGGAAGCGGCCTTCCAGCGCAGCCAGCTCTGCGGGCGGCGTGGTCCGCGCCAGGGCCAGCAGTGGCTTGTCGCCATTGCCGAGGAAGCCGTCGTACAGCGAAGCATCGACGTCGGCCACGACGGCGTCCCGTGGTTGGTTGTATACCTGCCGTGCCTTCTCGGCCAGTTGCGGCGCGAATGCACGCAGCTGCTCGACCTTGGCTTCGATGGCGGCGACATCCAGGCCCAGGCGGGCGTGATCGTCGGGCCGCAGGTGGTTCCAGGCGACCAGCGCCGGGACCTTGTTCAGATGTACTTCCTTCAGCGGCACCCGGGCGACGCCTTCGGGCAGTTCGCTGGCGCGCAGGTAGAGCCGCTCGGCGATCGTCTCGGCTGGCAGCTGCAGCAGGTCGTCGATGTCACCTTCCAGATCGAACACGATCACCCGGTTGTTGATCGTCGGGTGCACCGCCAGCGGCAGCACCGGAGCCGCGCACAGCCGGCTGGCCGGGTATCGCATGGAAATGTGCAGCACCGGCTTCAGCGCGCTCACGTCCAGCAGGCTGCCGACGAAACGCTTGTCGCGCAGTTTCAATGCGTACTCCCACAACCGCGGCTGCGACTGCTTGAACAGGCGGGCCATGCCGATCGTGGCGCGCACGTCCGACAGCGCCTCGTGCGCATCGCCATCGCGCACATTGTTGGCTTCGGCCAGGTGCTCGAGCTTGAACGACGTGGCGCCGTCCTCGCGCAGTGGCCAGTGGATGCCTTCGGGACGCAGGGCGCGCATCAGCCGCAGCATGTCCAGCAGGTCCCAGCGCGAGTTGCCGTTGCGCCACTCGCGCTCGTAGGGGTCATGGAAGTTGCGGAACAGACCGTAGCGGATGAATTCGTCGTCGAAGCGCAGGGTGTTGTAGCCCAGGGCACAGGTACCCGGGCGCGACAGCTGTTCGTTGATGCGGTCGAACGCTTCGGCTTCGCTGATGCCTTCAGCCAGTGCCCGCTGCGGCGTGATGCCGGTGACCAGGGTGGCCATCGGCGAGGGCAGCAGATCGTCGGCGGGGCGCACGAAGAAACTCACCGGCGTGTCGATCTCGTTCAGATCGGCATCGGTGCGGATCGCCGCGAACTGCGAGATGCGCGTTCGCCGTGGGTCCTGGCCGAAGGTTTCCAGGTCGTAGAACAGGAAGCTGTCAGCCATCAGTGTGCGCCCTCCAGAACCGGCAGCCGGGCATGGATCTGTGCCTCCAGAGCTGCCCAGTCGATGTTCTCCAGCGACGTATGGCCGATCGTGGCGGCCACCAGCATGTCGCGCTGGATGTCGGTCCGGCGCAGTGCCTCGGCGTAGGGCGTGTGCAGGAACGTGACCATGGTGTAGTGCGGTACGAAGCGGGTTGGCCAGCGACGCTGAAGCGCCTGCTCCAGCTCGCGCTGCAGCAGGAAGGCCGGGTCGGCGACGCGATCACGCATCTCCAGGTAGTTCTCCAGGGCCATCTGCTGGATCGCATGCGCGTTCGGCTTGCGTTCTTCCTCGAAGGCGGCGAATGCGCTCTGCAGGTCGTCGGCTTCCATCAGATGGCGGGCCAGTGCCACGCAGTCCTCGAACGCGCAGTTCATGCCCTGCCCGTGGAACGGCACCATCGCATGCGCGGCATCACCGATCAGCACGGCCTGGCCCTGCTGGTGCCAGCGCTCCAGCGTCAGCGTGCCGAGCAGGCCGGGCGGATGCTGCTCCCAGTCCGCGCGCAGGTCGGGGATCAGCGGCAACGCATCGGCGAACTCGCGTGCGAACAGGGCTTCGGCCTGGGCGCCGGTATTGACGGTGGCGAAGCTGGGCTCGCCCTGGTTGGGCAGGAACAGGGTGACCGTGAACGTGCCTTCGTGATTGGGCAGGGCGATGCACATGAAGTGGCCTCGTGGCCAGATGTGCAATGCGTTGCGTTCGATGCGGAAGCCGCCATCACGGTCCGGTGGAATCTCCAGTTCCTTGTAGGAGTGATCGAGAAAGGCGATGTCCTCGCCCAGCGGCGCGCGCCGGTTCATCGCCGCGCGCAGCGCCGAGCCGGCGCCGTCAGCGCCGATCAGGCTGTCGAAGTGGATGTCGTGCGGGCTGTCGTCGCGATCATCGATGAAGCGTGCATGGCCGGCATCGAAATCGACGGTATGCAGCCGGCGGTGGAAATTTACGGTGGCACCTGCCTGCTCGGCCAGTGTCAGCAGCGTGGTGTTCAGGTCCCTGCGATGGATCGACCAGATCACTTCGCTGTCGTCGCGGCCATAGCGCTGCAGCTGCGCGGCGCCTTCGCGCGGATGCACCATGCGTCCGCGCATCATCACCGCGCGGGCCATCACCTCGTCCTCCACGCCGGCCTGCCGCAGCGCGTTGCGCCCGCGCTCGGCCAGCGCCAGGTTGATCGAGCGGCCGCTTTCGTAGTCGGCCACGCGTGGGTCGCCACGGCGTTCGTACAGGGTGATCCGCCAGCCCTGCCGCGACAGCAGGATGGCGAGCAGGGAACCGGCCAGGCCGGCACCAATGATGCTCAACGAGCGGGAGGCATGTGCGATCAACGAACTGTCCAGCAGGAGGGGAGGTGCCGGCTCAGAGGCCGGCCCAGGCTTCCACTTCCTCGACGAAATGGTGGACGTCCAGGTAGCGGTTGTAGAGCGGGGTGGGGGAGATGCGGATCACGTCCGGCTCGCGCCAGTCACCGAGCACGCCGACCGAGCGCAGGTGCTCGAACAGTGCGCGGCCACGCTCGCGGCCGGCGATCACCCGCAGCGAGAGCTGGCAGCCGCGCCGGTCCGGCTCGGCCGGGGTGACGATGTCGAGCACGTTGGCCAGGCGCGCGCGCACCAGAGCTTCGAGCATGCCGGTCAGTGCCAGCGACTTGCTGCGCAGGGCGTCCATGCCGGCCCGTTCGAACAGGTCCAGTGAAGCGCGCAGCGGCGCCAGGCCGAGGATCGGCGGATTGCTCAGCTGCCAGCCTTCGGCGCCGATGGCGGGCGAGAAGTGCGGTGACATCTGGAAGCGGGTGGCTTCGTCATGGCCCCACCAGCCGGCGAAACGTGGCAGGGTGCTGTCACGGTGGTGACGCTCGTGCACGAACGCCCCGGCGACGGCCCCCGGGCCGCTGTTGAGGTACTTGTAATGGCACCACACGGCAAAGTCCGGCGCCACATCGTGCAGTCGCAGGGGCAGGTTGCCGACCGAATGCGCCAGATCGAAGCCGATGCGCGCGCCCTGCAGGCGTGCGGCGCGGGTGATCGCATCGAGGTCGAAGGCCTGGCCGGTGCGGTACTGCACGCCTGGCCACAGCACCAGAGCCAGGCGAGGGCCATGCGTGGCGATCGCGCGTTCGATCGTGGTCATCGAGATCGTGCCGCTGGCTTCGTCCGGCTGCACCTCCACCAGGCAGTCGGCCGGGTCGAAGCCATGGAAACGGATCTGCGCTTCCACCGCGTGACGGTCCGTCGGGAAGGCGCCGGCTTCCATCAGGATCACCGGTCGTTCCCGGGTCGGCCGGTAGAAGCTGACCATCATCAGGTGCAGGTTCACGCTCAGCGTGTTCATCGCCACCACTTCGCTGGGCAGCGCACCGACCACCCGCGCCAGCTGCGTGCTGACCAGACGGTGGTAGGACAGCCATTGGGTGGGGCCGGTGAAGTGGCCTTCCACTGCCAGTTCAGCCCACTGCTTCATCACTTCCTGCACCGCCGCCTGTGCGCCGCGCGGCTGCAGTCCCAGCGAGTTGCCCACGAAGTAGGTCTGCTCGCCACCGCCGTGGCGCGGAATCAGGAATTCACTGCGCAGCGGCCGCAACGGATCCGCGGCGTCGAGAGCGATGGCATGGGTGCGGTTCAGCAGGTCGGACATGGTCGGGCAACAGGCTGCAACGGGGCTGCCAGTGTAGCGCCTGGGGCCTGCGTGATGCCGCGCAGTACGCTCGCCGGGCATGGCCCGGCGCTACCCGGAGATCACGCGCATCGGCCATGCCGGGCCATGCCCGGCGGGTGCATCGGCAATCGCCATGCCCGGCGATCGATCAGTCCGCCGCCGGTGCCGGCAACGGGTCGAGGTGGCCGCATTTGCCGCAGGTACGCAGTTCCAGGCTGGCGTGGTAACGCGCGAAGACCTTGGGCAGGTCGGTTTCGATGTTCTGCAGCGCGAAGAACTCCTCATGCAGCTTGTGGTTGCAGCGCTCGCAATGCCAGATCACACCGTCCATCTCGTGCGGCAGCCGCCTGCGCTCCACGACCAGCCCGACGCCGCCCGGTGGCCGGCGCGGCGAGTGCGGCACCTTCGCCGGCAGCAGGAAGATCTCGCCGGCACGGATCGGGATGTCGCGGACCGCGCCATCCTCCTGGACCTTCAGCACCATCTCGCCTTCGAGCTGGTAGAACCACTCGGCCCCTTCGTCGTAGTGATAATCGGTCCGCGAGTTCGGCCCGCCGACCACCATGACGATGAAGTCGCCGTTGTCGATCATCTTGTTGCCCACCGGCGGTTTCAGCAGGTGACGATGTTCTTCGATCCAGGCGTGCAGGTTGATCGGTGAGGCGAGCATGGTCGGGCTCCGTGGGGGATCAGTCGCGCTTGCCCTTGCGGGGGACATAGGAAAGCGCTTTCTCGTAAGCCGGCTGCAGATCTTCCGGCGAGCCGACATCGATGCCCATTTCGCGCACGCGGCCATCCTTCAAGCTGTAGACCCAGCCATGCACCATCAGCTTCTGGCCGCGTGCCCAGGCGTCCTGCACGATGGTCGAGCGGCACAGGTTGGCGACCTGCTCGATGACATTCAGCTCGCACAGGCGGGCATGACGCAGCTCGTCGGTCTCCAGCGCATCGATGATCGCCGCGTGCTTCTGCATCACGTCGCCGACGTGGCGCAGCCAGTTGTCCGCCAGGCCGACGCGGGTGTTGTGCAGGCAGGCATGCACGCCGCCGCAACCGTAGTGGCCCACGATGAGGATGTGCTTCACCTTCAGCTGGTCTACCGCGTACTGCACCACGCTCAGGCAGTTCAGGTCGGTGTGGGCGACCACGTTGGCGACGTTGCGATGCACGAACACTTCGCCCGGTGCCATGCCGATGATCTGGTTGGCCGGCACGCGCGAATCGGAGCAGCCGATCCACAGGTATTCCGGGTGCTGCTGCTTGGCCAGCTGATGGAAGAACTCGGGATCTTCCTTCTCGATGCGGTCGGCCCAGTCGCGGTTGTTCTGCAGCAGCTTGTGGATGTCTTTCATGTTCGGGTCCCTGACCTCGGTGGGGGCAAGTCGCGGCTGTCCGGCCGCGTCGTCGCGGGAGTCGGTGCGTTCAGCCGCTGCTGGCGGCCTCATCGCGGAACCAGCGCATCCACTGCGCCAGTTCGGTGGAAGGTGGGGCGTGCAGGCGATCCAACGCGTCGATCACCGCCTGCTGGTTGGCATCGGGATGGTTCTGGCTGAGCTTCAGTTTCAGCTGTACCTGTTCGACGTGGAAGTGAAACCCGACGATGGCGCGCAGCTCCGGGCCGTGCTCGGGACGATCAGCCTCGAACCGCCACTGCTGGCCGACGCTGGCTTCAAAGCGGTCGCTGATGTCGCCGACCAGCTGGGCCAGCGCATCGGTGCCGTCGAACGGCTGCAGCTGTCCGCGCAGCTCGGCAGCGGCATAGTTCCAGGTCGGAACGCGTGCCGCCGGTTCCTTGTCCGGATACCAGCTGGCCGAGACGTAGCCATGGGGGCCATCGACCAGCACCTTGGCGGTGCCTTCGCGACGCGACTGCGGGTTGGCCCGCGCCCAGTGGCCGCGCAGTTCGATGCGCTGGCCATCACGCCGGTACAGCACCGGCACGCGGGTCAGCTCGGGCAGGCCGTCGTCACCGGTGGTGAGCACGGTGACGAACGGATCGCGCGCCAGCAGGCGGTCCAGCCAGATCAGATCGGTCTCGGCGAAGGCGCGCGGAGTGAACATCGGCCTGGGCTCAGGCGCGCCCGCCCAGCGATTGCACCATGCGCCCACGCAGGCCCTCGTCGCTGTCGGCGTGCGGTGGCTGCACCTCGTGCAGGCTGAAGCCGCGCACCAGCGCATCTTCTTCGTCCAGGCCGTCGAATTCGACGAAATCGGCGTCGAACAGCTGCGCGCGGGCAGTGTCCTCGCTGTCGTAGCTGAGGGTGTTGCCATCACTGTCGAGCACTTCGGCCGTGCCGGCCGGCCGCACGCGCAGGCGGGCCCAGATCAGGGTGTTGCCGAGGCTGGCCAGCCACCAGCTGTCGTGCGGGGCGGAGAGATCGTTCATGTATGCGTTACCAGAGCGAAGCCAGCCAGAGCAGGGCGGCCATGCCCAGTCCGGCCAGCAGGGTCAGCAGCGAAACCCAGGCCGGCGTGGCCAAGCCGGACAGCGAGCGATCCGGCTGCTGCCGGTAGTCGCGGCGCAGCAGCCAGGCCAGGGCATCGGGCTTGAGGAAGGCGCCGCTGCCGAAGCGCTGTGCCAGCGCCGGATGGCGGTCACGCACGTGCACCAGGGTCAGCGGCCAGAAGATCACGAAGGCACTGAACCCGGCCACTGCGACGCCGACAAAGCAGAGGGCGAAGAACAGGGTCATGGGGGCAGTACCTCCGTGGTCGGTGGTGGGGCTTAGAAGTCCGCGCTGCCGGGAGCGCGCGGGTAAGGAATCGCATCGCGGATGTTGGACAGGCCGCAGACGTACACCACCAGGCGCTCGAAGCCCAGGCCGAAGCCGGCGTGCGGCACCGAGCCGTAGCGACGGAAATCGCGGTACCAGCTGTAATGCTCACGGTCCAGGCCGAACTGGGCCATGCGCGCGTCCAGCACGTCCAGGCGCTCTTCGCGCTGGCTGCCACCGATGATCTCGCCGATGCCTGGCGCCAGCACGTCCATCGCGGCGACGGTCCTGCCGTCGTCGTTCAGGCGCATGTAGAAGGCCTTGATGTGCTCGGGGTAGTTGGTCACCACCACCGGGCGGCCGACGTGTTCCTCGGTCAGCCAGCGCTCGTGTTCGGTCTGCAGGTCCAGGCCCCATTCGACCGGGAAGTCGAACTTCCGGCCCGACTTCTGCAGCAGGCTGACCGCATCGGTGTAGTCGATGCGCTCGAACGGCGCGTTGATGAAGTCTTCCAGTTTGGTGATCGCGTTCTTGTCCACGCGCTCGGCGATGAAGGCCAGATCATCGCTGCGCTCGTTCAGCACCGCGCGGAACAGGTACTTGAGGAACTCCTCGGCCAGGCGCGCATCTTCGGCCAGGTCGGCGAAGGCGATCTCCGGCTCGATCATCCAGAACTCCGCCAGATGGCGGGTGGTGTGGCTGTTCTCGGCGCGGAAGGTCGGGCCGAAGGTATACACCTTGCTCAGGGCCAGGCAGTAGGCCTCGACGTTCAGCTGGCCGGACACGGTCAGGAACGTCTCCTTGCCGAAGAAGTCGCGGCTGAAATCGATCGCGCCCTTCTCATCGCGCGGCAGGTTCACCATGTCCAGCGTGGACACGCGGAACATCTGGCCGGCGCCTTCGGCGTCGGAGGTGGTGATGATCGGGGTGCTGATCCAGTTGAAGCCGTTCTCGTGGAAGAAGCGGTGCACGGCCTGGGCCAGGCAGTTGCGGATGCGGGTGACCGCGCCGAACAGGTTGGTGCGCGGGCGCAGGTGCGCCACTTCACGCAGGAACTCCGGCGTCATCGGCTTGGGCTGGATCGGGTAGGTGAGCGGGTCTTCGACCCAGCCGACCACTTCGACCGCACTGGCCTGGATCTCGAACGACTGGCCCTTGCCCTGCGATTTCACCAGGATGCCGGTGGCCACCAGCGAGCAGCCGGTGGTGAGGCGCTTGATCTCGTCGAAGTTGGCCAGGGTGTCGTTGGCTACGACCTGGATCGGGGCGAAGCAGGAGCCGTCGGTCACATTCACGAAGGCCAGATTCGCTGAACCGCGCACCGTGCGCACCCATCCGCGTACCGTGACTTCGCCGCCTTCCGGGATCTTCCCGGCAAGCGCATGTTCAACGCTGACCACCGTCATGACTTGAATCCTCTGCTGATCGACTCGATCTGTGAACACGGGAGTTTACCGGTTGCAGCGTTCTGCTTGCGAGGCATTTCTGCGGCCCAAGCCTCCCTATAATGTCCCTGTTCCTCTGGAGTAGTCCCATGGCTGTCAGCCTGACCCCCATTGCCTTCGAGCGCGTGCAGCGCTTCGTCGCCCAGACCCCGGGTGCGCTGGGCCTGCGCTTCGGCGTGACCAAGACCGGCTGCTCCGGCTGGGGCCACGTGACCGACCTGGCCCGTGACGAGCGCGAGGGCGATACGGTGTTCGACCAGGACGGCGTGAAGATCTACGTCGATGCACAGAGCCTGGCCCTGGTCGACGGCACCGTGATCGACTTCGGCAAGCACGGCCTGAGCGAGACCTTCACGTTCAGCAACCCGAACGCGACCGCCGAGTGCGGCTGCGGCGAGAGCTTCACCACCGACGCCGACAAGGCCTGAGGGCCGCTTCCCCGGGGTCGTGCCGGCCGGTCCTCGGGCAGGTCCCGGTGCTGCCGGGTTCAGGTTCGGCCACGGTTGCCCGGTTGCCCCATCTGCGCCATAATGCGCGGCTTCCTGCCTTCCTGGCGGGAACCCTTGCCCCACCGCGGTCTCAACGGCGGGGGGCTGTCCGGCCGCAAGGCCACATCCGAAAGGTAGAAAAAACATGAGTCGTCATTACGAAATCGTGTTCATGGTCCACCCGGACCAGAGCGAGCAGGTCCCGGCCATGATCGAGCGCTACAAGTCGCTGGTCGAGAACGGCAACGGCACCATCCACCGTCTGGAAGACTGGGGCCGCCGCCAGCTGGCGTACCCGATCCAGAACCTGGTGAAGGCGCACTACGTGCTGCTGAACATCGAAGCCGACCAGGCCGTGCTGAACGAGCTGACCGAGAGCTTCCGCTTCAACGACGCCGTGCTGCGCAACCTGGTCATCAAGCGTGACGAGGCTGACACCGAGCAGTCGCTGATCATGAAGAGCAAGGACGAGAAGGGTGACAAGCCGGAGCGCGGTGAGCGCCGTCGTCGTGACGACGAAGAAGGCGAGTCCACCACCACCGCTGACAACGAAGCCGGCGAAGACGCCGCTTCCGCCGCCTAAGGAGCCTTCCCATGTCCAAGTTCTTCCGTCGCCGCAAGTTCTGCAAGTTCACGGCTGAAGGTGTCAAGGAGATCGACTACAAGGATCTCAACACCCTGCGCCAGTACCTGACCGAGAACGGCAAGATCGTGCCGAGCCGCGTCACCGGTACCAAGTCGAAGTACCAGCGTCAGCTGGCGACCGCCGTCAAGCGCGCTCGCTTCCTGGCCCTGATTCCGTACACCGACAACCACGACGTCTGATGCCCGGCGGGGTGGCCGCGTGCCGCCCCGTTGTGCCAGCTATTCGGACAGCCTTTGTTGCGGGGCATCGCCTCGCTAACGAATAACTTATCTGGAGTAAAACCATGCAGCTGATCCTCCTGCAGAAGGTCACCAACCTCGGCAACCTGGGTGACCTGGTCACCGTCAAGCCGGGCTACGGCCGCAACTTCCTCGTGCCGCAGGGCAAGGCCGTGCCGGCCACCGAGAGCAACAAGGCAGAGTTCGAAGCCAAGCGCGCCGAGTACGAAGCCAAGGCCCAGTCCATCCACGCCGAGGCTGAAGCCCGCAAGGCGAAGCTGGAAGGCGCGAGCGTCACCATCGCCGCCAATGCTTCGACCGAAGGCAAGCTGTACGGCTCGGTCGGCCCGCGCGACATCGCCGAGGCCTTCACCGCCGCCGGCCTGCCGCTGGAAAAGAGCGAAGTCATCCTGGGCGAAGGCGCGTTCCGCAACATCGGCGAGTACGACGTGCTGATCCACCTGCACGCCGACGTCGAGACCACCGTCAAGGTCGTCGTCGAAGCCGAAGCCTGATCCCACGCCGCAAGGCCTGGCATCACCGCAGAACGGGCGCCCGCGAGGGTGCCCGTTTTGTTTTGTCGGCCCGCCCGGCAGGCGCGCGGGCCCCGATGTTCCACGCCCATTCGTAGAACACGGCCACATCGGTATACTCAGGGCGTCACACCCGTTCCACGGTCGGCGATCCCAGCAGGATCAATGACTTGGAGGGTAAACGCAGGCCGCTTGCCGGCCCCAGTCCGGAACCCCTATGCGTCTTTCCACGATCAAGCTGTCCGGCTTCAAGTCTTTCGTCGATCCGACCACCCTGCATCTGCCGACCAACATGACCGGCGTGGTGGGGCCCAATGGCTGCGGCAAGTCGAACATCATCGACGCCGTGCGCTGGGTCATGGGCGAAAGTTCGGCCAGCCGCCTGCGCGGCGACTCGCTGACCGACGTGATCTTCTCCGGTTCCAACGCCCGCAAGCCCGTCTCGCAGGCCACGGTCGAGCTGATCTTCGACAACTCCGACCACACCATCTCCGGCGAATACGCCTCGTTCAACGAGATCTCGGTCAAGCGCACGGTCAGCCGCGACGGCACCAGCAACTACTACCTCAACGGCACCAAGTGCCGCCGCCGCGACATCACCGATCTTTTCCTGGGGACCGGCCTGGGCCCACGCAGCTACTCGATCATCGAACAGGGCATGATCAGCCAGATCATCGAGGCGCGTCCCGAGGATCTGCGCGTCTACCTGGAAGAGGCGGCCGGAATCTCCAAGTACAAGGAGCGGCGCAAGGAAACCGAAACCCGCATCCGCCACACCCGCGAGAACCTTGATCGCCTGGGCGACCTGCGTGAGGAGATCAGCAAGCAGCTCGAGCACCTCAAGCGCCAGGCCCGGCAGGCGGAGCAGTACCAGGCGTTGCAGGAAGAGCGCAGGGTCAAGGATGCCGAGTGGAAGGCGCTGGAATTCCGAGGCCTCGATGGGCGCCTGTCGAAGCTTCGCGAGGGCCTGTCGCAGGAAGAAACCCGGCTTCAGCAGCTGATCGCGGACCAGCGCGACGCCGAGGCCCGCATCGAGACCTCGCGCATGCGCCGCGAGGAAGCGGCCGATGCACTCAATACCGCGCAGGCCGCGGTCTACCAGGTCGGTAGTACCTTGGCCCGACTGGAGCAGCAGATCCAGCACCAGCGCGAGCTGTCGCAGCGCCTGCACAAGGCCCGCGACGAGACGCGGCAGGCATTGGCCGAGCTGGGCCAGCACATCAGTGGTGACGAGGCCAAGCTGATGGTGCTGCGCGAGGCGGTGGACGCCGCGACCCCGCAGCTGGAGGCGCTGCAGGAAGAGAACGAGATCAAGCAGGAAAGCCTGCGCGAGGCCGAAGCCCGCCTGGCCGACTGGCAGCACCGCTGGGAACAGCACACCTCACAGAGTTCCGAAGCCTCGCGCGCCGGCGATGTCGAGCGCACCCGCGTGGACTACCTGGACCGGCAGATCCTCGATGCCGACCGGCGTCGCGAGGCGCTGGCCGCCGAGCGTGCCGGGCTGGACGTGGACGCGCTGGAAGAAGCCTTCGAGCAGCTGCACCTGCAGCACGACACGCAGAAGACCGCACTGGACGAGCTGAGCGAACAGGTCGAGCAGCGCAAGCAGGGCGTGGTCACCGTGCAGGAACAGCAGCGCAACGGCCAGAACGAACTGGCCGAACTGCGCAAGCAGGTCAATGGCCTGCGCGGTCGCCTGGCATCGCTGGAAACCCTGCAGCAGGCCGCACTCGGCCAGGAGCAGGGCGCCGCGGTTGCCTGGTTGAAGGCGCGCGGGCTGGATTCGGCCGCGCGTGTGGGCGAGCGCCTGGATGTCGATGCCGGTTGGGAAAACGCGGTGGAAAGCGCCCTCGGCCAGCTGATCGAAGGCGTGCTGGTGGACGACCCGGCAGCTCTGGTCGATGCGCTGGGCGAACTGGGCGAAGGGCGCATCGCACTGGTGTCTGACGATGCCAGCGATCTGGACGTCGCCGCGACATCGCTGGCCGCGCGCGTGCGCGGACCGACGGCGATCCGACGCCTGCTGGCGCATCTGCATGGTGCGCGGGATCTGGACGAGGCCCGTGCCCTGCAGGCCCGGCTGCCCGCCGGTGATTCGATCATCACCCAGCGCGGCGAGCGTCTCGGGCAGGGCTGGGTGCGCGTGTCGCGCTCCGGTGCGGCCAAGCAGGGTGCGCTGCTGCGCGAGCGCGAGATCAATGAGCTGCGCGAGCAGATCGAACAGCTGCAGAACCGTGAGGTCGAGCTGGAAGATCAGCTGTCCGGCTTCCGCGAGCAGCTGCTGGCCGCCGAACAGCAACGCGAAGATGCGCAACGGGCGCTGTACCTCGCGCATCGTGCGGTATCCGAGCTGGCGGGTCAGCTTCAGGGCCAGCAGGGCAAGGTGGAGGCCGCACGCACGCGCATCGATCGCATCGAAGGAGAGCTGAGCCAACTGCTGGAGACCCTCGAGGTCAACCGTGAGCAGGCGCGCGAGGCGCGTTCGCGGCTGGAGAGTGCCGTCAGCAGCATGGGCGACCTGGAATCGACCCGGCAGGCCCTGGAAAGCGAACGCCGGCAGCTGGCCGAAGCACGCGACCTCGCCCGCGAAGCCGCACGGGCGGTGCGCGAACGCGCGCATTCGCTGGCACTGACCCTGGAATCGCAGCGCGCACAGGTGGCATCGCTGAGCCAGGCGCTGGAGCGCATGAGCACCCAGCGCGGGCAGCTGGATTCGCGCTTGGGCGAACTGCATTCGCAGCTGGACGAGGGTGATTCGCCGGTCGAATCGCTGCAGGCCGAGCACCAGAATGCGCTGGAAGAGCGCGTGCGTGCCGACCGTGTGCTGGCCGAAGCGCGTACTCTGCTTGATGGCATTGACGCCGAGCTGCGCAATTTCGAACAGACCCGCCACCAGCGCGATGAGCAGGCGCTGGCGCAGCGCGAGCGTATTTCCCAGCGGAAGCTGGACCAGCAGGCCCTGGTGCTCAGTGCTGACACCCTGCAGGCTGCGGTGGAGAAGGCTGGCTTCGTGATGGCCGACCTGCTCAACGCATTGCCCGAGGACGCCCGCCTGGGGGACTGGGAGCAGGTCGTGCACCAGATCGACGGTCGCATGCGCCGGCTGGAGCCGGTCAACCTGGCGGCGATCCACGAGTATGGCGAGGCATCGCAGCGGTCGGAGTATCTCGATTCGCAGCATGTGGACCTGACCACGGCGCTGGAGACCCTGGAAGACGCCATCCGCAAGATCGACCGCGAAACCCGCGGCCGATTCAAGGATACGTTCGACCGGGTCAACGCCGGTGTGCAGGCCCTCTATCCGCGCCTGTTCGGCGGTGGCCATGCCTATCTGGAACTGACCGGTGAAGATCTGCTCGACACCGGCGTGACCATCATGGCGCGTCCGCCGGGCAAGCGCGTATCCAGCATCTCGCTGCTGTCCGGCGGCGAGAAGGCGATGACCGCGGTGGCGCTGGTGTTCGCGATCTTCCAGCTCAATCCGGCGCCGTTCTGCCTGCTGGACGAAGTGGACGCACCGCTGGACGAGGCCAACGTGGGCCGCCTGGCCAACATGGTCAAGGAAATGAGCGAGAAGGTGCAGTTCCTGTTCGTCAGCCACAACAAGGCGACGATGGAAGCTGCGCAGCAGCTGTCGGGCGTGACCATGCGCGAGCCGGGCGTCAGCCGCCTGGTCAGCGTGGACCTGGAAGAGGCCGCGCGATTGGCGGGCGCGGCCTGACGTGCCATCCTAGTTACCTGAATGAACTAGCCGGAGAACCTATCGAATGTCCGACACGGCACTGTTGCGCATCGGCATCCTGGCCGCCGGCCTGCTGTTGATCGCCGCGATCTTCCTGTTTGGCCGTCCGAAGAAGAAGCCCCAGGGCCGCCGCGTGGAAGGCACCGAACCGACCAGCAGCGAGCGCCGCGAACCGGTCCTGGGCGAGGACGGCGTACCGTTGGCCGATACCCGCCTCGATCCGGCACTGGGCGAAGAGGGTCAACAGGCCGAACTGGGCCTGGCCGACACCGACGCCGGCGCGGCCAGCGACCTGGGCAAGCGCGCCACCCAGGATTTCGACAAGATCGTCTCGCTGTTCGTGGCCGCACGGGCCGGCGAGCAGCTGCGGGGCGAGGACATCGTCGTGGCGGCCGAGAAAACCGGTCTGGTGTTCGGCCACATGAACGTGTTCCATCGTCTGGTGGAGGGCCATCCGGAACGGGGGCCGATCTTCTCGATGGCCAGCATCATGAAGCCGGGCAGTTTCGACATGGCCAACATCCGTGCCATGGAGACACCGGCCATCGCCTTCTTCCTGACCCTGCCGGCGCCGCTGACCGCGCTCGATGCCTGGGAGAAGATGCTGCCGACCGTGCAGCGCATGGCCGAGCTGCTGGATGGCGTGGTGCTGGACGACAGCCGCAACGCGCTCGGCCGCCAGCGCATCGCCCACATCCGTGACGAGCTGCGTGCCTATGACCGCCAGCACCAGGCGCCGCCTCTGACCAAGACCCCGCGCTGGTAAGCGCGGTCATCCCGGGTATGCCGACCCACGGTCGGCACCCACCACCACGGCAGATCCATCGCCTG
Organism: Stenotrophomonas sp. GD04145; assembly: GCF_029835135.1. NCBI lineage: Bacteria > Pseudomonadati > Pseudomonadota > Gammaproteobacteria > Lysobacterales > Lysobacteraceae > Stenotrophomonas > Stenotrophomonas sp. GD04145. The sequence continues at coordinate 18,815 of NZ_JAODZG010000042.1, forward strand.
CGTGGATTAAGTCAGGAAGGCACCCCGGCGACCTGGGCGAACGCGGCGCGGAACGCTGCCATCTCCTCCTCGGTGCCAACGGTCACACGGACGCGCTGCGGCCAGATCGGCCAGCTGCGACCGATCACCACACCCTGTGCGGCCATCGCCCTGGCAAAGGCAGCACCGTCGCGCTGGACGTCCACCACGAAACAGTTCGCTTCCGACGGCAGGCAGCTGAAGCCACGCTTGCCCAGCCAGGCGATGGTCGCCTGCCGGATCTTCGCGTTCTGCAGACGGCGCTGCGGAACCAGCTGCGGATCGTGCAGGCTGGCCAGAGCGGCGGCCAGCGCCGGCACCGGCAACGGGTTGTCGCCGAGGCTGCCCAGCTCGCGCAGGCGATCGGGATGGGCCGCTGCCGCGCCCAGGCGCAGTCCGGCCATGCCATACAGCTTGGAGAAGGTCCGCAGCACGATCAGGTCATCGCGCTCGGCCACCTGCGCGATCAGGCTCGGCTGGTCGCTGTACTGCAGGTACGCTTCGTCCACCAGCACCCGGGTTCCGGCGGGCTTGCTGGCCAGCAGCCAGGCGAGCTCGGCGGGCGGGCTGATCGAACCCGTGGGGTTGTTGGGGTTGCACACATACATCAGCCCGGTCGGGCGCGCGTGCGCGGCAGCCACCATCGCGCGCACATCGTGCGCGCCGTCGCTGCGCAGAGGCACTCGGCTGACGTGTGCGCCCCGCGCGGCGGCCACGTCGCCAATCGCCTCGAAGGTCGGATCAGCCACGACCAGGCCCTGCTGCGGGCCGGTCCAGATTGCGGCGGCACGGTTCAGGGGCTCGCTGGAGCCCGGGTACAGGCGCAGGTGATCGGCACTGACGCCGCTGTGTTCGACGAATGCATCACGGACCTGTGCCGCCAGCTCGAAGCGGTAGCGGCCGCAGCGCGCGATGCTGTCGCGAGCGGCCGATTGCGCAGCGGCGGAAGGCCCATACGGGCATTCATTGAAGTTCAGCAGCACCGGCCCACCGGCGCGCGGCGACGCGGGAGCCGCAGCCGGGGCGGTTTGCGCGTATCCCAGGCCCGGCAGGCCACTGCCGGCGACGGCGAGGCCGGCACCGGCCAGCTGCAGGAAGCGACGACGGGAGGCAGGCAGGGTCATGGGCAGGTTTCCGGAGGGCGGCCGACGCACGCTAGCGCTGCCGGTGGAGGGCGGCAAGCCCGTCTTTCGCGGAGCGGGGCCCGGCACTGCCGGGGCGGGGACGTTACAGGGCATGACGGCCGGGCGCGGTAGAATCCCCAGCCGCCCCAGAATCACCGATCACGATGAGCCCCAGCCCCGCCGAACGCGTCGATGAACTCCGCCGGCAGATCGCCCAGGCCAACCGCGCCTATCACGAGCTGGATGCGCCGGAGATCCCCGACGTCGATTACGACCGGCTGGTGCGCGAGCTGGAAGCACTGGAACGTGCGCACCCCGAACTGGCCCGCGCGGACAGCCCGACCCAGCAGGTCGGCGCGCGTCCCTCCGGGCGTTTCGCTGAAGTCCGCCACGCGGTGCCGATGCTGTCGTTGTCCAATGCCTTCAGCGATGAGGAGGTGACCGACTTCGTGCGCCGCATCGACGAACGCCTGCGACGCGGTGCCGCGCGCTTTTCGGCGGAGCCGAAGATGGACGGGCTGGCGATCAGCCTGCGCTACGAGGATGGACATTTCGTTCTGGGTGCGACCCGCGGCGATGGCACGACCGGCGAAGACGTCACGGCCAACCTGCGCGAGATCGGCGACATCCCCCGGCGTCTGCACGGCAAGGGCTGGCCGGACGTGCTGGAAGTGCGCGGTGAGGTCTACATGGCCCGTGCCGACTTTGAAGCCTACAACGATCGCGCGCGGCTGCATGGCGGCAAGGTACTGGCCAACCCGCGCAATGCGGCGGCCGGGTCGTTGCGCCAGCTCGATCCGAAGATCAGCGCGCAGCGCAAGCTCAGCTTCTTCGCCTACGGCACCGGAGAAGTGCAGGGCGGCGAACTGCCCGATACCCATTCGGGTACGCTCGCGCAGCTGGGTGCCTGGGGCTTCCCGGTCAGCGATCTGTGCAGGGTGGTGGAAGGTGCCGATGGGTTGCTGGCCTACTACCGTGATATCGGCGCACGCCGCGATGGCCTGCCCTTCGACATCGATGGCGTGGTCTACAAGCTGGACGACCGCGCTGGCCAGCAGGCGATGGGTTTCGTCTCGCGCGCACCGCGCTGGGCCATCGCGCACAAGTTCCCGGCGCAGGAACAGAGCACCACGCTGGAAGCGATCGAGATCCAGATCGGCCGCACCGGCGCTGCCACTCCGGTCGCGCGCCTGGCTCCGGTCGCCGTGGCCGGCGTGATCGTCTCCAACGCAACCCTGCACAATGCGGACCAGATCGAGCGCCTGGACGTGCGGGTGGGTGACAGCGTGATCGTGCGCCGTGCCGGCGACGTGATTCCCGAAGTGGTCAGCGTCATCCTCGACCGCCGGCCGCCGGGCACCACGCCGTGGCAGATGCCCACGCGCTGCCCGGTCTGTGGCTCGGAGATCGTGCGCGAAGAGGGCGCGGCCGCGTGGCGCTGCTCCGGTGAGTTGTCGTGCCCGGCGCAGCGCAAGGAGGCCATCGCCCATTTCGCTTCACGTCGCGCGATGGATATCGATGGCCTGGGTGACAAGTACATCGAAACCCTGGTGGATGCCGGCATCGTCAAGGGCGTGGCGGACCTGTACCGGCTCACCCGCGACCAGCTGCTGCACCTGAAGCTGGTGCTCGACGCGGAAGATCCGTCCGCGCTGGCCGCCAGCCTGGCGCCGCACCTGCCGGCCGAAGGCAGCGGCACCGTGCTCAATGCCGTGCTCAAGCTCGATGGCAACGATGTGGCCTGGCGCGCGAAGGCACTGGCGCAGCCGGCCAGCTTCGAGTGGAACACGAAGAAGATCGCGACCCGCTGGGCCGACAACCTGATCGCCGCGATCGACACCAGTCGTGCCACCACGCTGGAACGGCTGTTGTTCGCGCTGGGCATCGAACATGTCGGCGAAAGCACGGCCAAGGCGTTGGCGCAGTGGTTCGGTGATCTGGCCTTGATCCGACGGCTGCCCTGGCCACTGTTCAAGCGCGTGCCGGACATCGGTGGCGAAGTGGCACGTTCGCTCGGTCACTTCTTCGAGCAGCAGGGCAACCAGCAGGCCATCGACGATCTGCTGCAGGTCGGCCAGGTGCGCATCAGCGACGTGCATCCGCCCAGTGCGAAGCTGCGTGAGGGGCTGGACCTGGCTCAGCTGCTGGTGGAATCGGAGATCCCCGGCATCACCCGGCTGCGCGCGGAAAAGCTGGTGGCGGTGCTGCCGAGCGCGCAGGCCGTGCTCGATGCCGAGCATGGCCAGTTCGTCAATGCCGGATTGCCCGAGGACACCGCGCGCGGCCTTGCCCAGTGGCTGGAAGCGGACAGCCATGGCGTGATGCTGCTGGCTGCCGAGGAGGCGATGCAGCAGATCCTGGCCAAGGCGCCCGCGCTGACCGAAATCGTCGCCGGTCCGCTCGACGGGCAGACCGTGGTCCTGACCGGCACCCTGGCCCAGCTCACCCGCGATGTGGCCAAGGAGCGACTGGAGGCGCTGGGAGCCAAGGTGTCCGGCAGCGTGTCGAAGAAGACCCACTTCGTGGTGGCGGGTACCGAAGCCGGCTCCAAGCTGGACAAGGCGCTGGCCCTGGGAGTGCCGGTGTGGGACGAAGCGCGTCTGCTGACCTTCCTCGCCAACCACGAATGATGACCCCGCCGGGCGTGACATGCGCCCGGCCCGAAACAGCAAAGGATTCCCGATGCAGACTGCCCCGCTGGACTTCCGCCTGGCCACCCGCGCCGACGAGGAACTGCTGATCTCGCTGATGCGCGCGTTCTACGCCGAGGACAGGATCGAGTTCGACGACGTGCGCGTGCGTCGCGGTGTCGATGCACTGCTGGCCGATCCGCGCAACGGCGAAGTGCTGCTGTGGCTGGACGAAGCCGGTCAGGTGGTCGGCTATGCGGTGATCGCGATGGGCTTCAGCCTGGAGCAGGGCGGACATTTCATGCTGCTTGACGAGCTCTATCTGGGGCCGCGGGCACGCGGCCGTGGCCGGGGCAAGCAGGCGCTGGCCATCTGCGAACAGCGTGCGCGCGGACGCGGGGTCAGCCGCCTGCGCCTGGAGGTGAACCACCACAACGAACTGGCGCGTCGGCTGTACCTGGCCAGTGGCTACATCGATGACACCCGCGACCTGCTGACCCTGCCGCTGGATCACCCGCGCCCGGAGGGCATCCTGTGAGCGACGCCCTGCGGCGCAAACTGCAGCAGCGTGCCGCGCTGAACGCGCTGGTGCGCCGCTTCTTCGCAGAGCGTGACGTGCTGGAGGTGGAGACACCGATCCTGTCGGTGGCCGGTAATACCGAGCCCAACATCGACAGCTTCCATACCGACTTCAGCGGCCATGTCGACGCCGGCGGCCGCCGTCGCTGGCTGCGTACGTCGCCGGAGTACCCGCTCAAGCGGCTGCTCGCTGCCGGTGTCGGCGACTGCTACGAACTGGGGCGGGTGTTCCGCAACGGCGAGGCCGGCGGGCGCCACAACCCGGAGTTCACCCTGCTGGAGTGGTACCGGGTTGGCTGGGACCATCACCGGCTGGTGCAGGAAACCGCGGAGCTGGTCCGCCTGGCTCTGGGCCTGGTCGGACGCAGCGCCAGCCTGCGTGTGCTGAGCTACCGCGAGCTGTTCCAGCAGCAGGTGGGCGTGGATCCGTTCCAGACCGATGAGGCCGGGCTGCGCGCTGCGCTGGGTGACGTGCATATCGACCCGGTCGGGCTGACCCGCGACGACTGGCTGGATCTGCTGATGACCCATCGCATCCAACCGCATTTCGATGACGCGGTCATGACCGTTGTCCACGACTGGCCGGCGAGCCAGGCAGCACTGGCCCGCATCCGCCCTGGTACGCCGCCGCTGGCCGAGCGGTTCGAGCTGTACCTGGGGGCCGTGGAGCTGGCCAACGGCTATCACGAACTGAACGATGCCGACGAACAACGGGCGCGTTTCCAGCACGACCTGCAGCGCCGCCATGCGCGCGGGCAGGTGCAGCCGGCGCTGGACGAGGCACTGCTGGCGGCGCTGCCCGCGATGCCTGCGTGTGCGGGAGTTGCGGTCGGCATCGATCGCCTGTTGATGGCGATGAACCGCACGCCCCGCATCGCCGACGTGCTGGCCTTCGATTTCGCCGACGCCTGAGCGCACGCGGCTTTCTGAACCAGACAGACTGAACGGATTGCCGCGTCCGCGCGCTTGATTCAGCAAGCACGATGATGCTCTCATCACTCCCGATGCCAGACACTGGCATGGCAGTTCGTCCAGTCCTATGGGGAAGGCTTTGGTCAAGTGGTTTGCGGTTGTGGCGGCACCGGTCTACTCCATTGCGATGTGGGGAGTGCTGACGCCGTTGCCGGCATCGGCGCAGCAGGCCGGCTATGACGGCGAAGTCGTCACCTGCGAGTCACGCGACATGGCATGGGTGCACTGCGATATCGATGTCAGCAACGGCGTCGATCTGGTCCGCCAGTTGTCCAGCAACAGCTGTATCCGTGGCAGCGAATGGGGCACCGACCGCAGCGGCGTGTGGGTCACCCTCGGCTGCCGTGCCGAGTTCCGGGCGCGCCCGGCGCAGGGAGTGGCTGCGGCCGAGCCAGGCAGCAAGCGCAAGGTGCGCCGCGTGGTCCGCTGTGAATCCAATGGCCGTCCGCAGAGTTGTCCGGTGCGTTTGGACGGCGCACCGGTGCGCCTGCTGCGGCAGCTGTCGGTGCTGCCATGCCGGGAAGGGCAGGGCTGGGGTTACAAGCGCAACGAGGTGTGGACCAGCCGAGGCTGCCAGGGTGATTTCGAGGTGGCCGATGAGGATGGCCGTTTCGTCGACGTGCCGCGCCGGTTGACCTGCGAATCCAAATCGAAGAAGCGCCGTTTCTGCGGCGCCAGCATCTCCGTCGGTGCCGCGGTGCGACAGCAGCTGTCCAGCACAGAGTGCGTGGAGGGCAGCACCTGGGGCTGGAGCCGCAACGGCATCTGGGTGGACGGCGGTTGCCGCGCCGAGTTCTCGGTGAATTGAATCCGGCCGGGTGCCTGCGCGAGGGGGCGTGGCCCTACAATGGGCCCATGAACACTGCCACCGACCTCGATTACGCCCGCTACGACCACATCCGCCCGATCCTGTGGACCGGCGATGCCCTGCAACTGCTGGACCAGCGCAAGCTGCCGTTCGTGGTCGAGCATGTGGTATGCCGGGACAGCGATGAAGTCGCCGCGGCCATCCACGCCCTGACCGTACGTGGCGCCCCGGCCATCGGCATCGCGGCTGCCTGGGGCGTGGTGCTGGCGGCGCGTGAGGTGCAGGCTGCCGATGGCCCGCTCGCCCTGCAGCAGCTTGAGCCGGCGCTGCAGCGGCTGAACGCCTCACGCCCGACCGCCGTCAACCTGGCCTGGGCACTGGCGCGGATGCGTCGTTGCCTGGGCAGCGCCGGTGCGGACTGGAAGACGCTGCTTGAAGCGGAAGCGCGGGCCATCGCCGAGGAAGACCTGGCCGCCAACCGCCACATGGGGGCGCTCGGCGCCGGCCTGATCGATGCCGGCAGCGGCGTGCTGACCCACTGCAATACCGGCTCGCTGGCCACCGCCGGCTTCGGCACCGCGCTGGGCGTGATCCGCGCCGGCATGGCCCAGCACCGGATCGCCCGCGTGTTCGCCGGCGAGACCCGTCCGTGGCTGCAGGGCGCGCGCCTGACCGTCTGGGAACTGCAGCAGGATGGCATCGACGCCACCCTGATCGCCGATTCGGCCGCCTCGCACCTGATGAAGACCGGGGCCGTGCAGTGGGTGATCGTCGGCGCCGACCGCATCTGCGCCAATGGCGATACCGCCAACAAGATCGGCACCTACCAGCTGGCCATCGCCGCGCGCCACCATGGCGTGAAATTCATGGTCGTGGCGCCGTCCTCAACGGTCGACATGGAGACCGTCGACGGCAGCCAGATCGAGATCGAACAGCGCGATCCGGGCGAGCTCTACGGCGTAGGCGGGACGCGCACGGTGGCCGAAGGCATCGCCGCCTGGAACCCGGTGTTCGACGTCACCCCGGGCGAGCTGATCGACGCCATCGTGACCGAGCGCGGCGTGATCCTGAACCCGACCGTGGAGAACATGCGCGCCGCCTTCGGCGGTTGAGACGCACAGGCGGTCTGCGCCGCGGGAGCCGGGCGCATCTTCCGGGTTCGCCGCGGCCGGCCCCGGGCGTGGCCCGATGGGCCCCGTCCTGCCCCTAAGTTCCTGATTTGTGCCGGTAAAACCCCTGTAAACACAGGCGGGGAATGGTCCGATGTGGTAGTATCCACAGGTTGAATCGAGGTTCCGGCATGGTCACCCCCGCAGGTGTCCGCGCCGGACTGGACCGCTACCAGACAACGGAACCCGAATGGCAGAAACCGCCAAGGAAATCATCCAGGTCAACCTGGAAGACGAGATGCGCAAGAGCTACCTCGATTACGCCATGAGCGTGATCGTGGGCCGCGCGCTCCCGGATGCGCGCGATGGCCTCAAGCCGGTGCATCGCCGCGTGCTGTACGCGATGAACGAGCTCAACGCGCACAGCAACAAGCCCTACTTCAAGTCGGCGCGTATCGTCGGTGACGTCATCGGTAAGTACCATCCGCATGGCGATCAGTCGGTGTACGACACGCTGGTGCGCCTGGCCCAGCCGTTCTCGCTGCGTTACATGCTGGTCGACGGCCAGGGTAACTTCGGTTCGATCGACGGTGACTCCGCCGCGGCGATGCGATACACCGAAGCGCGCATGTCGCGCCTCGCGCATGAGCTGATGGCCGACATCGACAAGGAAACCGTCGATTTCCAGCCCAACTACGACGAGAAGGAACTGGAGCCGACGGTCATGCCGACCCGGTTCCCGAACCTGCTGGTCAACGGTTCGGCCGGTATCGCGGTGGGCATGGCGACCAACATCCCGCCGCACAACCTGAGCGAATCGATCAATGCCTGCATCGCGCTGATCGACAACCCGGAAATCGACGTCGACGGCCTGATGGAGTACATCCCGGGCCCGGATTTCCCGACCGCCGGCATCATCAACGGCACCGCCGGCATCGTTGCCGGCTACCGTACCGGCCGTGGTCGCGTGCGCATCCGCGCCAAGGCGGATATCGAAGTGGCCGACAACGGCCGCGAATCGATCATCGTCACTGAAATTCCTTACCAGGTGAACAAGGCGCGTCTGATCGAGAAGATCGCCGAGCTGGTCAAGGAAAAGAAGATCGAAGGCATCAGCGAGCTGCGCGATGAGTCCGACAAGGACGGCATGCGCATCTACATCGAGATCAAGCGCGGTGAATCTGCCGAGGTTGTGCTGAACAACCTGTACCAGCAGACGCAGATGGAATCGGTGTTCGGCATCAACATGGTGGCGCTGGTCGACGGCCGCCCGCAGTTGATGAACCTCAAGCAGATGCTGGAGGCATTCGTCCGCCACCGTCGCGAGGTGGTCACCCGCCGCACCGTGTTCGAGCTGCGCAAAGCGCGTGCCCGTGCCCACGTGCTGGAGGGCCTGACCGTCGCGCTGGCCAACATCGACGAGATGATCGAGCTGATCAAGACCTCGCCAAATCCCAACGAGGCGCGCGAACGCATGCTCGCCCGCCTGTGGGAGCCGGGCCTGGTCGGGGCCATGCTGGGTGCTGCCGGTGCCGAGGCCTCGCGCCCGGAGGACCTGCCCAAGGGCGTGGGCCTGATCGAGGGCGGCTACCAGCTGACCGAGATCCAGGCCACCCAGATCCTGGAAATGCGCCTGCACCGCCTGACCGGGCTGGAGCAGGATCGCCTGACCGACGAGTACAAGCAGCTGCTGGAAGTGATCGCCGGTCTGATCCACATCCTGGAAGATCCCGATCGCCTGCTGCAGGTGATCCGCGAGGAGCTGGTCAGCGTCAAGGCCGAGTTCGGCGACGAGCGTCGCACCGAGATCCGCCACAGCGAAGAAGACCTGGACATCCTCGACCTGATCGCCCCGGAAGACGTGGTGGTCACCCTGTCGCACGCCGGCTACGTCAAGCGCCAGCCGGTCAGCGCCTACCGTGCCCAGCGTCGCGGCGGCCGTGGCCGCAGCGCGGCAGCGACCAAGGAAGAGGATTTCATTGAACAGCTGTGGCTGGTCAACACGCACGACACCCTGTTGACCTTCACCAGTTCGGGCAAGGTGTTCTGGCTGCCGGTGTACCAGCTGCCCGAAGCGGGCTCCAACGCACGCGGCCGGCCGATCATCAACTGGATTCCGCTGGAACCGGGTGAGCGCGTACAGGCCGTGTTGCCGGTGCGCGAATACGCCGATGGCCAGTTCGTGTTCTTCGCCACGAAGAACGGCACGGTCAAGAAGACCCCGCTGGGCGAATTCGCCTTCCGTCTGGCCCGCGGCAAGATCGCGATCAACCTCGACGAGGGCGATGCGCTGGTTGGCGTCGGCCTGACCGATGGCGAGCGTGACATCCTGCTGTTCGCCTCCAACGGCAAGACCGTGCGTTTCGGCGAGGACAAGGTCCGCTCGATGGGCCGTACCGCCACCGGCGTGCGCGGCATCAGGATGCCGCCCGGCGAGGAAGTAGTCAGCCTGATCGTGGCCGAGAGTGCCGGTGGTGCCGAGGACGAGAACGAGGACGACAACGGTATCGAGGAAGCGGTCGCCAATGGCGATGCGGTGATCGACGGTGCCGACGACGCCAACCTGCAGTACATCCTCACCGCCACCGAGAATGGTTACGGCAAGCGCACCCCGCTGCCGGACTATCCGCGCAAGGGGCGTGGTACCCAGGGCGTGATCGGCATCCAGACCACCGAGCGCAACGGCAAGCTGGTCGCCGCGGTGCTGATGGGCTCCAGCGATGAAGTGCTGCTGATCTCCGATGGCGGCACGCTGGTGCGCACGCGCGGTTCGGAAATCAGCCGCGTGGGCCGCAACACCCAGGGCGTCACCCTGATCCGCCTGTCCAAGGACGAGAAGCTGCAGGCGGTGGAGCGCATGGATGCCTCGATCGACGAGGACGAGGACGAGGTGGCCGCGGTCGCCCCGGCCACGGCCGAAGGCGCCCCGGCTGCCATCGG